>DATACQ010000365.1:0-20666 GCA_036258955.1 Binatia bacterium | reverse complement strand
CGCCTCGCTGCCGCCGCCAACGACTACCGCCTGCTGCTTGCTCTGGTGAAATTTTTGCAACAGAGCGACCGCCTCGCCAACGCTTTTTACGTCGATGTTTTCAAATGACTTCATGGTAGTTCTCCTTCCTCAGACCTGGCGTGCCTGAAGAATCTTGTCGGGCGTGATCGGCAGCTCTTTGATGCGCTTGCCGGTGGCATTGAAGATTGCGTTCGCGATGGTCGCCACAGCCGGCGTAATCGGCGGCTCGCCCACCACTTTGCCGCCGAAGGGTCCAAAGGGGTCGGGGTGTTCAATGAAGATTACCTCGACCTCGGGAGCTTCCAAGTGAGTTGGCACTTTGGCATCGCGATAGTTGGCATTGATTGGAATGCCCGTGAGGCGATCGGTGATCAGCTCCTCGGTGAATGCCATGCCGATTCCCTGGACGACGCCACCTTTGATCTGGCTTTCCGCAGCAAGCCGGTTAATGATCGTGCCGGAGTCATGGACCGCCACATAGCGAGTAATCCTGACATGGCCGGTCCAGGTATCGACCTCCACTTCGGCAAAGTGCGCCGCGAAGCTCTTGCCTTCGAGGTCCTTAAAAGAAGCATTGGTCGTGGCCCGCCCGATGATCTCCCCCGCCCGCGCTGTGACCCGCGCAAGTTCCACCCGTTGGGACGGAGTACGCTTGACGAAGACCTGGCCATCGCGCAGATCCAACTCCTCTGCGTTCGCCTTCAAATGGCCTGCGGCGAGCGTGAAAATTTGCCGCCGCACATCCTCCGCCGCAGCGATCACCGCCGGACCGGTAAACGGCGTGGTTCGGCTTCCCGATTCACCGACGGAGTAAGGTGTCACGTCGGTATCGCCGTTGGTTACTTCTATCATGTTGAGCGGGATGCCTAGTGCCTCCGCCGCGATGATTGCCATCGTAGATTTGGCCCCCGTCCCAATGTCAGTCACGCCAACGAGGAGATGTGCCGTGCCATCAGGATTGAGGCGAATTGTCGCGGCACCCAGCCCGGGCCTAAATGGGTAGCCGCCCAGAGCCATGCCGATTCCATGTTTCTTGGCGCCCGCGGTGGCCGCCGGTTCGTGCCATTTTTGCTGCCATTCGATGCGCTTCGATCCCTCAGCTATGCACTCCTCCAAATGGTTCGAAGTAAATGGAGTCTTGCTCTTGTATTTTTGAATCCGGTTCTTCGTGAACATGTCGAGCGGATTGATGCCGAGCTCGTAAGCTATCTGATCTAAAAACGATGCAAAACCAAAAACCGACTGCGGGTAAGCCGGCGCCCGGTAGTTAGCACCGACCACCGTGTTCGTATGCACAGGCTTGATGTGCTTTTTAAAATTGGGGATCTGATAAAAATCAGTGCCGCTCAGGTTGCCGCTCTGTTTCCGGTACGCGCCGATGTTAGTCACGGCGTCTAGCGAAACGGCTGTGATGGTTCCATCCTTCTTAACGCCTATCTTGTACTTCTGCTCCGAGGACCACCGGCCGTGCATGCCGACGTAATCATCTTCGCGGGTAAACTCCAGCTTTACCGGTTGGCCGCAAACTTTCGCCAAGGCCGCCGCCATGTAGTCATAATCCTGCGCCTGATTTTTGTTGCCGAAGCCACCCCCCATGTATTTGCAAACGATGCGCACCTTGCTGAGTGGCAGCTCGAAGTCTTTGGCCATATCCGTGCGCGCGTTCGAAACTCCCTGAGTGGACGCGTACACGGTCAACTTGCCAGCATCCCATTTGGCTATGCTGACTCTTCTTTCAAGCTGGGCATTGTTCGTGTGCTTGGTAATATAGGTGTCTTCGAAGACCCGGTCGGCTTCGTTGAAGCCCTTCTCCAAATCGCCCCACTGTTCCTCGATGGGCGCGCTGAAGTTACCTTTGCCGACCGAGAGATTCCCGTTCGTCGAAATTTTTGGCGCATCGGGCTTTAGCGCTTCGTTGGGATCCAATACAAAGGGCAGCTTTTCGTATTTCACTTCGATCAAGGCCAGCGCTTGTTCGGCTATATGGCGGTCGGTTGCCGCGACCGCCGCCACGGCGTCGCCGGCGAAACGCACGGGATCGTTGAAGATGAAGCGCTGATGCGTGTGACCGCCGCTCGACCAGGGAATCTTCGCATTGCCATGATGAAGGACGCCCTTCACGCCCGGTAGCTTTTCCGCCTTACTGGTATCGATGCTCAAGATTTGCGCGTGTGGGTGCGGACTGCGCAAAACCCGCGCGTAAAGCATGTTTGGGAGCTGAATATCCCCCGTGTATTGTGCCCGACCCGTGACCCGCTCGTAGGCGTCGATCCTTGGGATCTTTTTGCCGACGACAGAATAATCTTGCGCTTGTGCCATGACGACCTCCTTAGCGAGCTTTTGCCGCGGCGAGCACCGCCGCGACCTCGCGGTTATAATTGCCGCAGCGGCAAAGATTCCCGGACAAGCCGCGCCGTACCTCATCTTCAGTAGGACTGGATTTTTTCAGCAATAATGCTTTACCCGACATGATTTGGCCCGAAGTGCAAAAGCCGCACTGCGGACCGTCGTGTTCGATAAAAGCTTCCTGGATTGGATCGAGCTTGTCGCCCTCTGCCAACCCTTCAATCGTGAGAATATCCTTGCCCGCCATCCACACGGCAAGCTGGCTGCACGAGTAGACGTTCTTGCCGTTGACAATCACGGTGCAAGCGCCACACTCGCCGCGGTCGCAGCCGATTTTTGTGCCGGTGAGACCTAGTTGATCGCGCAAGACTTCCGCCAGCGTATGGCGGTGCTCGACTGCAACTTTGTAGTTTTGTCCATTGACTCTGAGGTTGATGGTTGCCTGACCCTTTGTGGGGCCGCTCGTCTCGCGAGTATAAGCATCAGCGTCATCGGATTTAACCAAACTCGTAGTCACCACCGCAGTGCCGATAGCGCCGCCGCCCAGACCCTTGAGAAAATCGCGCCGCGACACGCCCTTGGTTTTTTGTTCTTGCTCCATATGCTCCTCCTTAATTCGCGCTGAACGGCAACCGTGATTGTAAGCAGCCAGAAGCTTCCATAGAACCGGCCTCGCTGTCAACGGGAAAATGCGCCTTGCCGCCACGGGTTAAAATCGCTAAGCTGGAGCGCATTCTATGGCGGAACAACAGCGAACCCTCTCCGAAGGTGAAGCGCTCGACGCTTTTCTCGACGAACTACAACAGGATCAACAGATCAGGGAGATTTCCGGCTGGGATAGCGGCTTTGCCAAACTCAATCGCGTTTTCGACGGGATCCTACCGGGTCTTTATTTTCTCGTTGGCGCGCCGGGCTGCGGTAAGACATCCTTCGCCAAACAGCTACTCGACCAATCGGTCCTGCATAACGATACCACTGGACTTTTCTTTAGCTTTACGGAATCAAAAAAGGAATTACGGATCAAAACGCTGGCGCGTTTGAGCGGGATTGAGAGTCGCGAGATCCGCCGCGGCAGTGCCTATCTGCTGCACTGGTACGGTACCCCCCGGCTTGCGGGCGAGGAAGCGGAGCAACTCTCGCCAAGTTGGGAGAAGGTTAAACGCTGCGCCCACGAGGCGCGGGCCTGGTTAGATTCGATCTTTTTGCTGGAATGCGGTCGGCGGACGACGGCGCAAGAGTTGGAGGCACAAGCTCGCGAGATCCTTCGGGCAACAGAAAAGCAAAGTCTCGTCGTTGTAATCGATGACTGTCAACGTCTGTTTCCAGGAGAGCCGTCTTTGCAAGGACGCCTGCCGTTATTAACTGAGTTATTGACTGCATTGGCAAGGAATATGAAAGCCGCGGTGCTCGCCGTGTGGCCTGATCTCGGCGAGCATGGCCGAACCCCCCCGCAGGTCTGGGCTGAAAAGGTACTGGGCGCCGACGTCGTTTTGGTTTTGGAAGAAGACCGGGAGCGAACCAGCAAACTCTCCGACTCCGCCCGGCCGACCAACTTGCACATAGTCAAAAATCGCGCGGGCGAGCGAGGCAGAATCGCTTTCGAGTTCCAGCCGGCCTTTGCTAGGTTTACTGAAACTCCGTGAGCGCGGAAGAGATCGATACGAGAGCAACAATCAACGCGCAAGCGCTCCTTCCCAGCGGTAGCAGCGCACCGGCAGCGGAGCGCCTGCGATCACCGCGGCCGCTGCATAACCGCTCACCTGCGGCAAATCCAGCAGTGACCAGCCCAGCACACTTGCGGCGATTTTCACGAGACCTTCTGTAGTGCCAAGCAGTTCGACTTCGTCGAGCTTTCCGGACAGCCCGGTCCCTTTCGCTTTCAGAAAGGCTTCCTTGCTGGTCCAGCACTTGTAAAACGCCTCCCGTTGTACCGCGTGCGGCAGTGCGGAGATGTTTGCGACTTCTTTGGCTGTAAAGAAGCTTTCGGCAACCTCTCGGAATTCGAAATCCCTGATCAGTTCCACGTCCACTCCCACCGCTCTGCCTGGCGCGACAGCGAGTAGAGCGAGCTCATGTGAATGGGACAGATTAAACTGCAACCGGCTCCCGATCGGACGCGCAATCACGGGTTTTCCCTGAGCGCCGGAAACGAGGTGAATTTCGCCTCCTGGAAGCCTCAGGTAGCGAGCCAGCAGAGACCGCATGGCTGCATGCGCAGCCGTGTAAAGCTTCCGATCTTGATCGAATCTGAACTGCTTTGCGCGTTGTCGCTCGTCCGGCGACAATAGCGCGGTCAGCGATTCATCGTCGCTCCCTTTCGGATCAACCTTGATCTGCCAAACGTGAAGTTCGTTGTCGTTCAACTCGATGATATCAGGTGGTAAAAGCCACCCGTCGAGGGCAGATTGAGCGTCGGTCACGTTAATGTGTTTTGGTCTCAGTCGCACGTTCAGCGCAGCGATAAACTAGCGCGTCAAGGTGCGGTTGCTCAAACGATAAACGAACGCGAGGATTTCTGCCACAACTTGGTAAATCTCCGGCGGCACTTCTTGATTGAGATCCAGCCGGGATAATATCTGCAACAGATTCTTATCGTGGCGAATCGGAATCTTCTGCTCGCGCGCCAGCTCCAGGATTCGTTCGGCAAGAAAGCCGCGGCCCTTGCCGACAACCTTGGGGGCGCGGTCTTTTTTGGCTTCGTAGCGGAGCGCCACCGCTTGCTTGTGCCGGTCCATCGATAAATCCATGTCAGGCCTTCATGTCGAGCAAATGAATGGATGAAAGAGCGCCGGCGGCAAGGGCGGCAAATTTCTCCTGCTTCTCGGCCGGCAGATCTGTGAGCGGCTTTGCCGCCAATTGCAAATTGCTGTAGCCCAGCGCCAGCAGACTCTGGCGAAAACCAAACAACTCCTGCCGGAAGATCTGGAGAGATCGCTCGTTATCGACAAAGAAAACAACGCGTACCTCGTTACTGTTGATGTGGGCGTCAATGCGCGTGCGTCCGAAGTCTTCCAAATCCAACATGAAAAGCAACGAGTAGCCGCTCTTCTGTCTGCGTGGTTCGCCGTCCGCTCCATGTCCGTCCGGCTCTATGGCAAGCACCGCGGTAGACAATCTCGCGCCGGTAAGAAACGGAATTTGCAGTTGAAAAGCGCCGCTATCCAGCTGCCCCAGCAAATTGACGGCCTGTTGGGTCTCGAGGTTATGAAGCAGAGCTTTCAGCGCGCCTTGCAGGCCTTTTGAGGAGGCGGTTGCTTCCGTTGCCTCAAACGCCGCCAGCAGCAAACCCTTCAGATCGCGGTTGGCGATTCCTAGCAACGGCTCGTTATCACTTGCCGCAGCTCCGAAAAGTTTGGCCTCGTAAAACAAGCCGCCGTCGCGCGCCAACATCTTCAGCTTTTCCGCTGTTGGCGGCGCCCCACTCGTCATGATGGTCGCAATTCTTGCCCGCAGCTCTGCGAGCGTTTCCGCCCCTTGGGCGGCGCCATGCGAAGCGTCGAACCAAGCCGTCAGTTCGCCCTGCAAGGAATCCAATAATTCTCCGGCATCACTTTGAGCCGGTAGATGGGTGCGCAATAATCGAGCTGCCTGCGCTTCGATGCTGGGCTCGGTATCCGTTACATGAAGCACGACCTGGGGTTGCAGCTGCTCGACCCGTAAACGAACGGACTGCCCGGCGGCAAGTCCTCCCGGGCTGTCGGCTTCGATGAGAGCCGCGCCGATTTTGAGCAGCAAACGGCCGCGGTCGAGTTCTTCGACGACGAGCGCGTCCAACTCCTGTCCAAGCTCTAGCGCCGGCAGTAGCGCGTTTGCGCCTCGCCGCGAAACCAAGTCTTCCGGCGTGCGGCGATTGCTGGCGGAAGCGGTCTCCCTGCTTTCTGCCACAGGCGTGGAAACCGGTTTAGCGGTCTCGATTCTCACATTTCTAATATCGGCACTGAAAGATTGACTGTTTACTGGCGGTTAGGCAGGGGCCCGGTATGCTACGCCCGTTTTTCCTCTCCGTCTGGAGGCAGGCCAGTGACAACCACCCGATTACCCTCCCGAACGATGTCAAGGGTGCAGGGAGCGCTAAAGAAAACCATTGTTCGCGGGTGCTCGTAAACGGTGGCCTTATGCGGCACGTTCTCAACGTAAACATCGACGGCCGATCCAGCGGGCAGGTTGACGGTTTTCGTGTGCATCAGATCGCCGTCGAAGCATACCTCAATCCAGACGCGGTTTTCCGAGGCGGCGATGATAATGCCGGCGGCGTTCTTGATGGTCGCGATGGTCTCATCGGTGCCTGTGACAGTACTCATGGCGCTATCTCGACTTAGTGAGGCCCCTTAACTAATCGCCGCAGACGATGAAAGTCGAGCTGCATCCGATGATCTTCGACGTCCGTCGGCAGTTTCCCGCCATGCAGGCATGGATTGCCGGCCATCCACGCCCACAGGATGAGTTTGGAGGCATCCTTGTAGGCCTGGATTCCAGCCTTGTGGAATTGAAAGGCCAGACACTCCCTCCATGCTGAAATAGCGCAATCAGCGGTTCTGCTTCGCCGAGCGAGCCTTCTCGCTTCCATTTTCAAAGAAACGCCGAGGAGCGCGAGTCAATCGCGGGGATGGGAATCCGACGAATGCATTGTCAACTGGCCAGCAACACCTCGGCATCGCGGATCGATTTGCCGGACGACGTGCGCGGCAGCGACTCGCGCATAACGATTCTATCCGGGACTTTGAAGTTCGCCAGGTTGGCGCGAAGAAATGCCAGCAGCTCCTTTTCCCCTATGATCGTGCCCGCACGGGGAACCACAGCCGCGCCGATGACTTGCCCGCGCTTCGGATCCGGGATCGCGAAAACAATTGTTTCTTGCACCCCGGGATACGTGTAAAGCAAGTTCTCCACCTCTGCCGGATACACATTCAAACCACCGGTGATAATCATGTCGTCGCGTCGTCCCAGATGATAGTAGTAGCCATCGGCGTCCAGCTTGCCGACATCGCCGGTATAGAGCCAACCGTTGCGAATGCGTTGTGCCGTCGCTTCGGGCCGGCGAAAATAACCTTTCATGACATGGGGGCCGCGCGTGATAATTTCCCCGGGCTCGCCGAGCGGGACCTCTTGGTCGTTTTCATCAACAATCCTTACTTCCACTCCCGGCACCGCGCGACCGATGCTGCCCATTTTCGCTGCCGCTTGCTCGGGGTCCACCAACGTGATCATGGGCGAGGTCTCCGTCAGACCGTAACCTTGGATCACTTTGATGTGCGGCTGGGCGGCGTGAAACGCGCGCAAGAGCGGAAGCGGAACGCTCGTGCCCATCATCGCGGCGATCTTCATGCTGCTGGTATCGTAGCTCGAGAGATTCTTCACCCCCAACAGCAGCTGAAAAACGATCGGCACGCTTTCGAAAACATTCACTCTGTGTCTCTGGATTCCTTCGAGAAGGGTGATCGGGTTGATCTGGTCGAAAATCACCAAGGTGTAGCCTCTCAGCGCGAGTTCATTGCATACTACCGGGCCCACTATGTGCGACATGGGCAAAATGCAGCCGCGTATCGTCGACGCATCCACTACCTTCATTTCGCCCATGACATAGGGATACTGCGAAAGATTGCGGTAGCTCAGCACAACACCCTTAGGCTCGCCGGTGGTGCCCGAGGTATAGAGAATCAAAGCGTCGTCATCCGGCTTCAAGTTCGGCACTGAAACAGCGCCTCGGCCCGAGAAGCGCGACTCAAAACTCCGCTCGCCCGCTGCGCCGACGATCCAGACAGGGAAGGGCGCGATAGATTTGAATGCCTCTTCGATTTCGGGAAACAACTGGCTATGAACCACCAGAAGTTTGAGATCGGCGTCCTTCAACACGTTTTGCAGCTCCAGCCCCTTCAGCCGCGCATCGAGGATAACGGTGACCGCGCCGATCTTTTGCGTGGCGTAGTAGCTCAATGGAATGGCGGCGGAATTCGGCAAGAGAACACCCACGCGATCGCCCTGACGAACGCCTTCGGCTTGCAGATGACCTGCCAACGCGTGGACCCGCTCGTTGAGCTCTGCAAAGCTGAGCTGTTCTTCTTTGGCGATGACTGCCGTTTTTTGCGGCTGCCGTGCTGCCGTGTTTTCCAAGACTTCCGCGGCGTAAAAGCCTAATGAATGGGTATCGTTCGCCATAGCGCAAATGCCCTCTGGAAAGGTTTGTACCAACGTGAAAGTTCCGCCAGCTCGCCTCGTTTGAGTACCAGTTTTCCCTGTTGAGTGGCCAGGAACGGATCAAGGCGCCCGCGAAACACCGCATCCCACCATTGGGTTTTGCCGCTGATCATGAATGCTCCACCCTCGCCTGGGAGGAGTTCCGTTATTTCGCCATTCAAATAATGGACTGTCCAGGCGCTGTCATTCTCGTCAATACGGAGAGTTAAAGAGGTCGTGAGGGCCGCCTCCATGCCATGGGCGCGAAACTCACTGTCTCCGTTGGCGGCTTCAACCAGCGCCTCCATATGCTCTCGCGTGAACAGCGTGAATCGCTCCTGCGGCATTTTGCTCAGAGGCGATGGCTCCGGGGTCGGCCCTGCTGATTTCAAGCGGGGATTCTCGGTGTGCTCTCTGAAGAACTGACAATGGACGGCTTCCTCCAGCAAGTCGGTAAATAGAAAAGCCTCTTCAAGCGTTTTGCCGATCGCTACCGTGCAGTGACCTTTGATAATCACCACGGGATTGTATTGGAGCGCCTCAACCACCATTTCCGGCTTGGTGACCGTCGGGGTATCCTGAGCGACTATACGCACTTCACCGACCGTATACTTTTCTTCGTAACTGATGGGCGTGAAGACATCGTGGCTCAGTGAAAACGCCAGCACCATGGGTGGGTGCGCGTGCACGATCGCTTGCGCGTCCGTACCGCCATAGACTGCCATATGCATCGGCGTCTCGCTTGATGCTCGCTGGTCCTTACGCAGAGGTCTTCCGTCCGCCTTAATCCTGACCAAATCTCTGGCAGTCAGAAAACCGAGAGCACTGTGTTGACCGGTGATCCAAAACTCATTTCTGTTTTTACGGCAACTCAAGTTGCCACCCCAGCCGCTAATCAGCCGTCGCTCGAAGAGCAGCTTGCCGCAACGGATCATTTCCATTTGAAGCTGCGCCATTAGCGGGCTTTCAATAAGTTCCAGGGGATCACTTCCGCGTCGACGGCTCGAACCGCAACGCCCGCTGGGCAGATCCTCTTGCCCATGAACGTCGAGGCATCGCTGTCGAGAGTCGCATCGGAGCGGCTCCCGGCGTCAAAAGTTTCTATAGGTACGCCGTGGAGACGCGCGAGCTGCACGGCCAAAAGCGAACCGCAGATTCCTGCCGGACCCGCATCCGTTAAGCCCGTGTGAAAAAAACAAAGCTTGCGAATCTCTCCTTGCGCGAAGAGCGTTCCCATCATGTTGTCGGAAACCAGAGTCGTAGGCGCATTGCGCTCAAGTAGCTCACGGGCGACAATCTGCGCGCCCCAGAGCTGCGGCCGCATCTCAGGGACTAGAATGCTCTCCGCCTGCTCGGCGGCCAACGCATTGATCAGCGACGAAATCTGGCTTTGCTGCGGAACACCATAGACCAAAAGATATTTGCCCTCTTTTGTTCTGCGGTCATCGGCGGCTGGAAGCGTGCCCTGATACTTCCGCCGGAACTCGTCCGAGGTGCAAACATCGTCAAAGTCGATCAGGTATGAAATGAAACTCGCAGGTGTTACATCAAATGAAGGATAGCGCGCGCCGACGCCGCTCTCCGGCCCGGCAATGAGTGATTGCCCTTGGAAGTTCAGCAACTCACGGGCCGGGCGCTCTTCGATCGTCACATCGACGCCGCGTTCCAAAGAACGCGGATCTTGCACGAGCGCGTAAAAAGGCACGCCATACTCCTTGGCGAGCCGCGCGATTGGGTACGTCCCGACTTTATTGATAATATCACCGTTGCGCGCTGTACGATCCGCGCCGACGACAACTGCATTCACCTCCTGTTGAGCCAACACTTGCGCGATCGCAGAATCGGGAATTGAAGATACGGGTACGCCGGCCTGCGCGAGTTCCCAAGCCGTCAACCGTGCGCCTTGCAAATAAGGGCGGGTTTCGCTGGCGATGACGGTGAAATCTTTCCCGAGTTCTTTGCAATACCGCGCCACCGCCACCAACTCGCCGCTTACATTGCAGTGGGTCAGCACTAACGCTGGATTCGGCAATGCCATTGCTGCTCGTTTCGCTCGCATTAGGCGTCCGCGGACTATCTTCTGAGCCCATTCGCGCGCGCAACGCGCAACGCTTTGTCCCGCCGCGGCATCGCCCGGCCCCTTCTCGCACCACTCATCGAAGAACGAGCCCAAGCCGCGAAAGTCGAACGTCGGTCGCGCCGCGCAAAAGGCCTCGGTCATATCGGCCAAAGCCCGCCGCAAGCGGGAACCATCCTCGCAGGCGAGCGTGTCGGCCAGTAAGGCGCCGCTATATAGAAACGTCAAGACTTGGCCGAAAGCGCGAGTTTTCATGTCGCGCACCGCGGTGAGTGCCTCGGCGACTTCGGTCACCTTTATATAATGGATTTCTTCGGGAACTCTACTTTCGTCAAGAATCAGAAAGGCTCGCCCGTGCCATAAAACCGGTTCAAAAAGCGGGCTTTGAGCGGCGCTCATCTTTGCGCGTCCCAATCCTTACAGATATTGCAGCGCCCGACGCGCAACTTCGATGGTTTTTTCTTCTGCCGCGAAAAATGCCGAATCGCGAAAACCGAATCTGCCCTGCAGGCATTCATCGGAAACCGCCAGTATCGCTCCGGCCTTTTTGCCCCTCACTTGAGCAATGGTAAGAAATGCCGAGGTTACCATGTCAATGCCGGCAATATTTTGCTGGTTAAGCTGGCTGATCATCTCAGGGGTTTCTTGGAATAGAGCGTCAGTCGTAAATATCCGACCGGAATGGCATCGAATCTGGAGATCCTGCGCCGCTTGATGCAAGGCGTTGATCACATCCGGATGAGCGACAGTTGAGAAACTTTCCGCCACATAGTAACGCGATGTGCCCTCGCCGCGCACAGCGCCCGTCACGACCACCAGGTCGCCTATTCGAACCTGCTCTTGCAGGGAACCGCAGCTGCCGACCCGAATGAGCGACTCGGCTCCGGCGCCGCAAAGGATCTCCGTAGTGATAGCGGTATCGGGCGCGTAGCGACCGCCGTTGCCCACCGTGACCCGCTTGCCATCGAGGCTTCCCGTAAACATTTCATAATCTAAAAACGTGAAATTCTTCTTGGCATCGCTCACGCTTTTCAATATTTGGCCGCTGCGTTCCTTTGGACCGGGAATTAGCGCATAAGGCCCAAGCGAATCCCGTTTCAGTCCCAGCATGCTGATCATCCGCTGCGGAGTAAAATGAGATTCTTTGAGCATGCTAAAGCGCCTGGCAGGCGAACTCGAGTACGTCCTGAACCGGCAGCCCAGCTCGGGTTAGATCATGGAACGAGCGTTGGCAAAGCGCGCTCGACGTCAAGACCACTTCCGCGCCCGTCTCACCGGCTTCGCGCATCCTCTCGCCGGCGCTCCAGCGGGCCAGTTCCGGATCGGCCTCGGGCACGCCGCCGCCCCCACCGCAGCACCAAGCCCATCGGCGATTGCGAGCCATTTCGACCAATTGCAGGCCCGGAATTGCGCGGAGAATTTCCCGCGGTGCTTCGTAAACGCCGCACCCTCTACCCAGATGGCACGCATCATGATAAGTCGCCTTCTTGTTTACGGTCTTGCTGAACTGCAAGCGCCGGGCGCGCAGCAAGTCGGCAACATATTCAACGCCGTGAACGACTTCGGCTTGGAAGCCGGGAACCTTCGCGTGTTCGCGCCACGCGCGCAGGCAACTGCCACAGGCGACTACGACCTTCTTTATGCCGGCTTTTTCAATAACGGTAATGTTTTCTTTTTGTAGCCTGTCAAACTCGCTTCGGTAACCCAAGTCATGGGCAAAAAGCCCGCAGCATTTCTCCTCGGCACCGATCACTGCGAACTTTTCACCAGCCGTAAGCATGAGCTGCGCCAACGCGATCGCGCCGGCGCGCCCGCTCACTTGATCCGCTGAACACCCGACGAATAGCAACGTATTAACCGAACCGGTGCCGAGTTTCTTCAGCCCGAGCCCGTCGGCCCAGGAACCGCGCTCGGCTATGCTCCTGTTCCAAGGGTTGTCGTTCTGTTTGAGTCCTTCATAGAGCGGCCGATGAGCGGCAATGGGACCTTGTTTCTCTACGATCTCCTCGCGCATGGCAACGGTAATTTCCCACGGACCATAGCCGTCATTGCGCACGCCACAAAGCTCCTGACACATGAGGCAGGTGCTACAGGCGTACATAACCTCGTTAAGCTCCGGCGTGATGGTATCGAGACCATGAAAGACGCGCTGCGCCATCAACCAGCGCGACTTGGGAGTGTGGCGTTGAAATCGGTAAAACTCGTAAGGAGGACACTTTTCTTTAGGGCCGGGGTTGTCTTCCATAGGGTTTGCCGGACCATGCCCATAGCACGAGCCGCATAAAACGCACCCGGCGCTCCGTTCTTCGAGGCCTTTGGCGTACAGCCATCGCTTCACCCGTTGCAGGCCTACGTTCTTTTCAGATTCGTTCTTCATGTTCTGCACCCAAAAAAGTTAAAGCTTAAAATATACAAGTTATGAGCACTTACTCAATAACACCTTACTCAAACAACGGGAGGTTGTTTTCAGGCTTTGTGGTTGAGCTTGCGTAAGAGAGCGGAAAGTTCTTTTTGCTGCGTTTTATCGACCCGGGCGAAAATCGTGGAAATGCTCTTCTCAAATAAAGGGATGGTGCTCTTGTAAAGCTTAGCGCCTTGGTCCGTCAAAATGACATGCACGACCCGGCGGTCGCGTTCGTCGCGCTTGCGCGTGACTAGCTTTTTTTCCTCCAAGCGATCGACGATGCCGGTCAAATTACTTACCGTCACCATCATTTTCGCGCCAATCTCCCCAAAAGCGAGGCCACCGGCGTACCCGATGGTTGCAAGCACGTAGAACTGCGGCGGCGTAAGCCCCTGCTTATCTAAATCAGCTTCTAACTTTTTCTGTGCGTGCAGATTGAACCGGAGAAAACGTACCCACAGGCTCGTGGAATAGGAAGTAAAGAAAGGCCGCTTGGACACTTCCACGGTGCTCACTCTAAGCACGCTGCTGTGAAAAAGCAACTCGGATTTAAACCGGCTAGCTGGTAGTATAGGCTTGAGAGCGCACTGCAAGAAGTTGAATAGAGCTTAAGTCGGAAGATGGGCCCATGAAGCTACACATCCTCGGCTGTGGCGATGCCTTCGGGAGCGGCGGCCGCAATCAAAGCGGCTATCTTATTGAAGCCGAGCAGCGTCGTTTTCTTTTGGATTGCGGTCCAACAACGCTTCTGGCAATGAAGCGGGCGGGTTTTAACCCGCTAGACCTCGATGCCGTCTTTGTGAGCCACCTGCACGGCGATCACTTCGGCGGGATACCCTTTCTTTTCATAGAATACCTTTACCAACGGCCGCGCAGCCGGCCACTGTACATCGCTGGGCCGCCACGGATTGAGCAAAGGGTTCGTGATTTGTTCGGGCTGATGTATGGCTCTAGAGAGTTACCTTCAGTAGAGTTTCACGTTTTGGAGCCGGAAAAGTCTCTGGTCGTCGCGGGGGTCGAGATTTTTTCGTTCCGCGTGCCGCATCAGGTAAACGACATTTCGCTTGCGCTCAAAGTCCGTTGTGGCGGAAAAGAAATCCTTTTCTCAGGCGACTCCGCCTGGACGGAACGTTTCATCGACGAAGCCCGCGGGGTGGACCTTTTTTTATGTGAGTGCACGTTTTACGATGCCGGGCAAGGCAATCATATCCGCTATCTTACGTTAGAAGAAAACCTGCCGCGCTTCGACTGCCGGCGCATCGTGTTGACCCACCTGGGGGAGGAAATGCTCGCGCGCCGAAGCGAACTGGCGGCGATTTGCGCGGAGGACGGTATGGTGCTGGACCTTTAAAAAACCGGAGCTAACTCGGTCTGCCGGCAGCTTCGAGCTGTGGATCCGCCGGGAGGACAATGGCCGGCTGCCCGCTCGTTTGCAATATTTCCTTTGCAATCTCTTCGGCTTCGCTGCGTGCGCCGTACGGGCCCATACGCACGCGGTAGGTGACTTCGCCCCTGGGGGCAGTTACTGTTTCTAGAAAGGCTTGCAAGCCGCGGCGTGAGAATTGCCGTGCTAGAAATTCAGCCCGTTCGCGCTCGCGAAAGGCGCCCAATTGAACGATGTAGCCGTCGGGGACGCTGAAACTATGATCGCCGTCCTGCGGCAGTGATATCAAGCTGCCGCGCTCCTGACGCCCTGCGACTGGGGTTGCCGGGCCATGGGTGGTGATCGAGGAGGCGGATTTCAGTGTTTCGTAATTGTCAAAACCGTATTCGAGTAGCCGCCGAGTATCGCCCCAGAGATTTCTCGAGCCGAGAATCGCGATCAGCAGAGTCGCGCCATTTCTTTGCACAGCCCCCACAAAGCACTTTTGGGCAGCGTGAGTGTAACCCGTTTTGCCGCCGAGGGCGCCTTCAAAGTTCCACAGCAGCCGGTTGTGATTACGCACCGATATACGCCGTGGCACCACTTTTTTCCGCACTAGAGTGCTGGAGTTGACGGCGCTGATTTTGGTCTGGACGATGGTGCGAAACATCGGGTTCTTCATTGCATATTGAAAAATAGTAATGAGATCCCTGGCGGTGGAGTAGTGATCTGGCGCCGTGAGCCCATGAGGATTCGCGAAGTGGGTATTGGTAGCGCCGAGCAGATGCGCTTTCTTCGTCATCATCTCCGCAAACTGCTCAATCGACCCGGCGATCCCCTCGGCCAATACGTTACTGGCATCATTAGCCGAGGAAAGCATAACCCCATACAAGAGGTCTTCAATCGTAAGCTTCTGGCCTGGACGTAAATAAAGCTTCGATGCCGGTACGCGAGTCGCCGATTTGGATACGGTTAGCAGTTCGCTGAGCTTGCGTCCGCTTTCAAGAGCCAGAATGGCCGTGGTGACTTTGGTCGTGCTCGCCGGCGGCAGCCTCAAATCAGGCTCGCGTTGATACAAGACCGTGCCGCTCGACGCGTCCAAAAGGATCGCAGCCCGTGCGGTCAGCTCCTCGTCGGGCGAATAAGCCCGAGCCGCAGTAAACGCGAATAGGATGAGAAGGATCGTTAGAACGGGTCCGAGAGAAATCAGCTTGGTATAACGCAGATCGATGAACCTCCCGCCGGTGTTTTTACATTCAGGAGCGCGCGAAAACGCAAAGAAGCCGCATTATAGCAGCACGTGTCCGCGTTGGGTAGAGATAAGGCGCGACTGAGCAGCAGAGATGTACCGGAATCGAGTAAAGGACAGATTTGTTCAGCTCCGTGGGGGAAAACGAACAGCGATCACAGCAATTTCTTGGATGGCGTCACGCCATGCCTGGACAGTTCCTTATTCGCGGTCTCAGCCGCGATTTTCTATTCACCCATGGCTTCGCGTCGGATACGCTCTTGACAGGACGCGCAAATACCGCCTTTAACAAAGGCTCCTTCCTTGCCGCATATCATACATTTCTTCTTGGGCTTCGCACTTTCCAAACCTCAGATCCTCCCTGCATTCCTGTATTTCCCGGCCTCGCAATGATCAGCTTTGCTGGTCAGTTCACGATCCTGACCTGTTCGGGATCTTCCAGGACCACTTCCAGGCCATATTGCGGGTGATCCTTGACCACTCCTTTTATCTCGATTTCCTTTCCCTCGAATTCTTTCGGAGGCAGCTTTCGCCGCTCGAAGGACTCCACCGCGGATGCGAATATGACCGCGGTGAGAGCCTCGCGCGAGGGGCCGAAGTCGATAAAGTAGGTGTTGCTTTTGGCTGAATGGCCGACACGAAACACTCTGCCACGAATGCGCGCCTGGTTGCCGATGACCCCGCGGATCTTTTCCAGATCGCGGGCCTGCAGGATTGGCACTTCCGCGGGAGGGCTGCCGGCCGGCCTTGGCGGGATAAACTTTACAGCATGGGTCTGAGGCTCAAAGCCGGCCGGCGCTTGCGTGATCTCTACGGAAGCGAGTTCACCTCCGGGCACGGTCCAGCGCTTGTATAAGAGATGTGTACCGAAGCCGGCCATGAAAGTTAGGAGAAACCCGAGCGCGACCATGGGCAAAGATTTCTTCATCGGTTGCGTTCCCAGAGCTGGAAAAAGACCGTGCGATATTCCTCCGCGAGGGGGCCGGCATTCCGGAACAGCAATAGATTTTCGTCATTGAAAGCTTCCGCCGAGTGGGTCCAATTATAGGAGCCTGTCAAAACGTTGATGCGGTCAATGACCGCAAACTTCTGGTGCATAAGCCCCGCGTCCTTATCCGGCGAATGCGGCTTAAATCCAGAAATACGTCGGAGCGGAATCCTTTGCGCTTGCAAGAACTTTCCTTGTGAGTTTTCCGTGCGTTCGTCGAATTCGCGATCAATAATAACTTGAACGGCTACGCCGCGTCTTCTTGCCTGGGCCAAGGCGCCGGCAAGTTCACCGCTGGTAAAGGCGTAAACCGCAACCAGCAACTCCTTCTTAGCTTCAAGGATCTCGCGCAGGATATGTCCCGCGCATTTCCCGTGCGGACTAAAGCAGGCTTGAACAGACATAGCCGCGCTGACCGGAGTTGCGAATGCCAGCGCGATCAGTAGTACGGCCGCGAGTTTGACCGGCTTCATCTCCTCGCTCCTGCGCCGGTTCTTTTCTGCTCACTTAGACATGCGCCGAGGATCAAACGTTCCAGAACTGTTCGCGGGTTTTTGCCGCTGGATTTCAAGCACAGATCGGCGTCATGGATGCCGCTCATGTAGCGCAGCAGCTCGGTCATAGAAAGCCGCTCTGCGCGCAAGAAGCACATGTAATCCGCGTAGGAACTGCGTGCCCGTTGCGGCGTCGGCCCGTGAGCCAGCAACGCTTGGAACTGCGCAAAAGACATCCCGCGCTTCCAGCGGCTGCGCAATTCGCCGTCCAGCAACTGGCGCGCGGCGAGTAACCGACGTGCTTCGGCCGCCAGCGCACCCAGAAGCTTTAGCGGATGTTCGTCGGAAGCCAGAAGCCGGGCCAAATGAGAAAGCGCGGCGCAAGCGTTACGCTCGCTGATAGCGCGCGTCAGATCAAACACCCATGCTTGCCCGTGATCGGTAGACACGCCTTCGACATCCTCGGCCCGCAAAGCGGACCGTTCGCCGGCGTGCAGAACCAATTTTTCCAGCTCCTGACTCAAGCTGCGGAGATCAGACGGCGACCGCTGCACGATCATTTCACGCACGCGAGCATCCGCAGTCTTACCCGCCCGGCGCAGACGTTCGTTGATAAATTGAAGCAGATCATCGCGGCTCACCTTCCCCCGATCACGCTCCAGGCCAAGGTAAATTATCCCATTCAAGTCGTCGAGACGTTTGTACAGCCGCAGGCGTCTATCGACCTGATCTGCGGTCATCAACAGAAAACTCCAGGGCGGCAATCCCTGCTCCAACAGCGCCTCCAAACCTTGCGATTGCGCGCTGCGGCGCCGGGCGAAATCTATCTCCTGGGCTTTGCAGAATGCAACCAGTTTTTCCACCTCGTCCTGAGCGTCGGACTCGAGCAGTTCGCTGATTTCTCGCCACGCATCCGCGTTCAAACTCGCCCATCGCTCCTGGCTCCAACCTTCTAAGATTAGTAAATCGATCAGGAGTTTGCCCGCCTCTTGCTGCTTTCCATCACTCCAGAGTTGCAGGATCCTATCACCCAGGTCGCCCTTTTGTTCCCGCGACATAAAATAAGGGGCGTTTTCGATCCAGACCACCTTTCTTCCGGGAAAAAAGGGTGGTGTCATCAGCGATGCTTCCAAGCGGTCCCAGGGCGTCGCTCGACCATCGTAACGCTCGATATTGAATCCCCGGTGTTCCTCCGGAACCAGCGAATCAATGATCTGCTGTGCGGTTTCTTCAATCCGCAAGTCATCGCCAAAAAGCAAAACGCAGCGCGCTCCGGCGCCGTTTTTGATCTTGCTGATGAGGCTCGTAAGCTCAGGTTTCATGGGAGGCTGGGTGCCTATGGAGCGATCTCGTAGTGTGCGCGATAAGTCTTTCGATAGTGACTAAAGACAGCAAGCAAAGCTTTTCGAACTCACTCACCCTTTTGGTACCCACATCTGATTTTTGTCACTCCAGGCGTAATCAGATTTCCATACTTTGAGGCCAATGGTGTACTTGCCGCCCGATTTTGTGACAAAAATTCGTTCATTGGAATGAGGTATTGCAACGCGGGCGATAATCATGACTTTTCTCGATATTCCTTTGTTAATCAGAATGCGGTCGCCCTCCTTCATAGTGGCACGATTATCTTTTTTCCGCTTCATGGCCGAAAACGTAACACTCAGGCGTTGAACAGGCAAATATTTTTGTTGCTCGGCCGAAAATCCTTGACAAACTTCCGGAAGTATAACTAAATCGCGCCAATCTTTGCGCCATAAAAGCTACGATACAATCTCCGCGGAGGCTTTCATGCGTCTGGTGACTTTCACACGGCGAAACGAACAACGGATCGGCCTTATCGGTCCGCAGGAACAGATCATTGATCTAGCCGAGATTAACCGCCGTTATCTCAAGGCCGGCAATCAACCTTTTTTGACGAGCATGCAGGCGTTTATTGAAGCGGGAACTAAGGCTCTTCAGGTCGCAAAAAACGCGCAACAGTATGTCACGCGAAAAACCCCCGACGAGCAAACAAAACTCACCTCCACCGGCGCTTTAATCAAAAGCAGCCAGGCAAAGATCATCTCGCCGATTCCGATGCCGAGGAAAAATTGCATCATGCTAGGCATCAACTACCGCGAGCACGTGGACGAAGGAGCGAGAGCGCGGTCGCTGGAAATCAAGTATCCAGAACATCCGGTATTTTTCACGAAACCCCTGACGTCAGTCATCGGGCATCAGGGCAAAGTCGTCAAACACAAGGTCACGGACAAGCTCGATTGGGAAGTCGAACTCGCCGTGATTATTGGCAAAAAGGGCCGGGACATTCCCAAAGCGAAAGCCTACGATTACGTCTTCGGCTACACCGTATGTCTCGATATGACTGCGCGCGAACTCCAACGCATTCATGGCCAGTGGTTCAAAGGAAAATCTTTGGACACGTTTTGTCCGCTTGGGCCATGGATTGTGCACCGGAGTGCGATGCCCAATCCCCAGGAGGTCCGGCTTATTTGCAGGGTCAATGGCGAAATCATGCAAGACGGCAACACCCGTGATATGATTTTCGACATCCCGACCATCATCGAATCACTTTCCGGCGGCATGACACTCGAGCCTGGAGACATAATCAGCACCGGTACGCCATCAGGCGTCGGCTTTGCGCGGACACCGCCCGTGTACCTTAATGTTAGCGACAAGGTCGAAGGCGAGATTGAAGGCATCGGCACTTTAGAGGTGACAATCGCTGCTCCGTAAGACGTGGCGCCGCATCATGGATCGCGCTCGCTCGCCGGCAGTTGCCGGTTCATTCTATCCATCCGCTCCCGACGAACTCCGCCAAGCTCTCGCTAATTGTTTCGATGTCCATCCTTTAGGACCCGGACAAATAGCACCGGGACAAACGAAACCGGCGGTAGCCTTCAGAGCCGGGATGGTACCCCATGCGGGGTATATCTATTCCGGCCCGTGCGCTGCTCACTGGTATTCCAACCTGGACCCCGCCGCCGAACGCGTCATTCTGCTTGGAGTAAACCACTCGAGCCGTGGGCCTCGTGCCGCGCTGAGCCCTTGGCCTGTTTGGCAAACGCCCTTAGGAGTTGTCCCCGTTGATCTCTCTTTCAATGAGGTCTTGAAAAAACAGGTCCAGTTCCTGTCCGCCGATGAATCCGCCCACCTTGAGGAACACAGTATTGAAGTGCAACTGCCGTTTTTGGAACGAGTTCTAACTGATTTCTGGATTGTCCCTATTTCTTTATCGCTGGTTGATTTAGCGGAATGCGCCGATCTCGGCGCCGCGATTGCCGCCGCATCTCAGAGCGAGCCCGCTGTCCAGCGAAAGACTTGCATACTCGCGAGCAGCGATTTAAGCCACTATCTCTCGCCCGAAGAGACTGATGTGCTCGATGACGCCGCCCTCGAGCCGATCATTGCTTTAGATCCCGCCGGCCTACTCAAGGTCGTTCACGAGAAAAAAATCACGATGTGCGGCGCCCTGCCGACCGCCGTAATGTTGTATGCCGCCAAGGCTCTGGGCGCCAGCCACGCCCGGCTCCTCAAGCATTATCATTCGGGT
>DATACQ010000364.1:0-5632 GCA_036258955.1 Binatia bacterium | reverse complement strand
GTCGTGCAGGCGCTCGTGCGCGTGCGGAAGGAGCAAAGCGAAACGCCGGAGTACAAGAAGCTGCGAACGGATCTACCGAAAAGCTGGCCGCTCTGAATGTTTCGGGTTTAGAGTTTCGGGTTCCGAGTTCCTGTCAACGCGCAGACACCTACCGAAGAGTTTAAACTTCAGCCTCCGATTTTTTAACCCGAGACTCGAAAACGCGAACCCGAAACTCTTACGTCAGCCGTACTTTGGGTTCGCGGAGAGTTAAATCAGCCACGCCGGGCCAGAACTCGCGCTTGCGGGTCATGGCCTGAACGTGCCCGTCCCACTCTAACGTGAATGCAGTGAGACCAAGCTTTACTGCCGCGCGAATTTTGTCTTGCATGAGATCGTCTTTAGCCAAAAGGCGAATTGCATCAATCTGGCGGCTGCCGTGACCTTCATCTTGGGCCGCGTGCAGTTTATAGGTTTCGGCCGCGCGCGGCGAGAACCCGTAATAGCCTGTGAGCTCGCGATACACTTTTTCAGAGATTTTGCCTGCGCCGCCAAGCTGACTTTCGACAAAAGCAAGCATGGCGACGCCTTCTAACGCGGAGCGGCGCTGGCAACAGCCGATGATCATCTCAATGGCTGCCAGAGTTCCCGGTGCGGGCTCGGCCTTGTCCGCTTGCTCGCGTGAAATCCCGCCTTCTTCGAGAAATTGCAGCATGATGTCGATGTGGGTGCGCTTGCCGCCGAGCTCCTCCATAAAATTTTCGAGAACCGTTTCCATTACGGCATATTCCTTGGCAGAGACCGCGTTCACGGCCATGTAGCCGAAAAAGATTGGATTAGTGCGCACCCGGAGATAGTGCTGTACTTCGCCAAGGATGATCTGTTCTCTGCTCCAGCGGTGGCTGATGATGCCGTCGAACCACGGGTGTTGTTCCATGGGAACTTCAGCGGCGTAGCTCCACAACTCGGCAATGAATTCGTCTGAGTTCATAGCTAACGTCTATAGCACCGGCAGCCTCATTGTCGCGCGCTGTTGAAGCACAGCAGTCGAAATCACGATGATCTAAGATCGTCGGATCGCGACTCCGGAGCCGCCCTTGGCAATCGCGCCGCGGATCTTTTTTGGCAACACTACGCGCTGGCTGCCTTTTTGGGCTGCTCCTTTTCGAGTCGCGCTCTCAGTCGAGGATAAAACCGCAACGGGTTATCCCAAAAGATCTTTTGCTTGAGCTCATCGCTGACATCCTCGCGATCGATGAGGTTCGGGATGTCTTGGCTAAAATCGCGCTGGTCGCGCTCGTGGGGATAGTCTGACGCCCAGAGAAGGGCGTTTTCATTGCCGACATTTGCAGCTAACGGGAGCGCCGATTCTTCCACTTCCACGGCGAAGTAGATGTTGCCCTTCTTCACGTATTCGCTCGGTTTGAGTTTGCAGCGTGGCGAATAATGGCCTTTTCGCTCTTGCTCCTCATCCATGCGGTCCATCATATAGGGTACCCAACCGACGCCGCATTCGATGCAACCGAACCTGAAATCGGGGAAGAGCTCGAAAACTCCTTCGAACATCATGGCGACGAATTGCCGAATTTGCGCGAATGGGTGTTCCAAGGTATGTCCGATCGTAAAGTTGTTTACCATATCGAGACCGAGCGAGGGCATGCTGAGGCCGCCATGGGTTGACACGGGCACGTCGAGTCTCTGCGCTTCTTCCCACAGCGGGTAGAATTCCGGCGTGCTATAGAGACGACCCGCGGGAGCAACCGCCGGGAGCACCGCGCCAACCATGCCGAGCTCGTTGACGCAACGGCGCAGTTCCTTAACCGCTTCGGCGATATCCTGCACAGGCAAGAGCGCAACCCCGACCAAACGCGGGCTCACGGCCATGAACTTGTGATAGAGCCAGTCGTTGTACGCTCTGGCCATGCAGATAGCCCAATCGTGATCTTGAATAGCCGCGTGCGTTAAGCCTTGCGTCGGATACAGAACGGTCAGCTCAATCCTGTTCTTGTCCAAAAAGTTCAGCCAATCTTGCGCGTTGGGACCGGTGCCGCCGCCGGCCCAACCTCCGGGCTTGCGCAAAGAGCGCAGATAGCCGTCCATCGTCAGTCCGGGCCAAAAGGAGTAGCTCTTATGCCATTCGAGATCTTTATACGGCGGACCAATGAACTCCTGTAGCTCGCTATCGAGTTCCATGACATGGCCGTCAGCGTCAATGATTCGATAATCCTTCATTGGATTCCTCCGCTTCTTAAGGATGCGTTGGGATGCCTTCGGTTTCGCTTTTCGCCGTCAGTTTCAAGAGCGATCCGGAGGAAGAATGCTCATCCGCCGGCGCTATAAGGGCGCGGCCGGTCCCTCTCCTATTCTGCTAATTTGCGCGCTACTCTCATGGAAACCAATACTGAGAAATCGCCGTCGATTCAACCATTCAAACCCGCGCGTTGACACATCTGCGGGGGCGGTGCTAAGGGCTGTTTAAATCACGTGAGGAGGCTCTCATGCGTTTCAAAGACCAGTCGGTGATCATTACGGGAGGCGCGGGAAAAATCGCAAAAGCATACGCCATGGCGTTTGCGCGAGAAGGCGCAAAGCTTGCCTTGCCCGATATTGCCCCGGCCGATCAGATCGTCAACGCGATTACGGACATGGGCGGCACAGCCATAAGTACGGCTTGCGATGTCTCGAACGAAAAAAGCGTCCAAGCCATGGCCGACGAGGTGGCGCGGCAGTTTGGGCGTATCGACGTCCTCATTAATAACGCAGCTTACTTTATGAGCGTTTGGAAAGGGCCGTTCTGGGAGATGGAAGTTGACGAGTTCGACAAAGCAATGGCGGTTAACGTGCGCGGCTCCTGGCTCTGCGCCAAGGCCGTTGTGCCTTATATGCAACGACAAAAAAGAGGGAAGATCATCAACATCTCGTCCAATGTCGCTCTGACGGGCAATCCCAATTACATACATTATGTTACTTCCAAGGGGGCGTTGATCGCGATGACCCGGGCCATGGCCCGCGAATTGGGCGACTGGAATATTTGCGTCAATACGGTAAGTCCGGGCTTCGTCGTTACGGAAGGCAGACAGGTGGATCCCGAGTACGAGAAGATCCGCGCCCAACAACGGAGCATTAAGCGTACGCAAGTGGAAGGGGACTTGGTGGGCACGGTCCTGTTTCTATCTTCCCCCGAAAGCGATTTCATGACCGGCCAGCTATTGAACGTCGATGGTGGCTTTCATTTTGTCGGCTAGTAGGCTGCTCAAAAAGACCCATATGCTTCGTTGCGCTCAATAGCCTCGCTACAACGTACTGCCCTTGTACGCCTCCGCTCGTCGATTTTTCGCGCGTCTCGCCGCTGGATCTTTTTGAGCAGCCTGCAAGAGGCGTCGTTCCCGAAAGCGGGAATCCAGAACGCGCAAATAACCTGGCTATCAGAAACACCAGCAGGCTTCCGCGAAAACCCGAGAGAGTCGCAGTTGCATTTAATGGCTTGCGCGCGGGCTTGAAGGCCTCAAGCGTTGTCCTATAATACCCCTGGATCATGGACATCAACCTGATTCTCAAGGGCACTGCAGGACTGTATCTTCTGGCAACCGCAAGCTTTGTTTCTTATGTGTTGATTCGTGATACGGCGTCGCGGCTGCCGACTCTGGTATTGCTTGCGGGCTTTGTGCTTCATACAGCTGCACTGGCCGTGCATTTTTTTCGCGAGGGCTATCCTGCCGTTACGCAGTTCTATGAGGCGATCACGTTTAAGAGCTGGCTCATTGTCGCCCTTTACCTGGTCATTCAAATCAAATACAGGCTCACTGTTTTGGGCGCCATCGTGGCGCCGGTGGTAACGGTAATGACTCTCGCCGCGTTTGCCTTCGGTTCAGGGAGCGGCGAGTTGCCTCCAGGTTTAAAGACGTATTGGCTGCCGATTCACGTCACCCTAGCATTTCTCGGCAATGCGGTTTTTGCCCTCGCTTTTGCCGTGAGCCTGATCTATTTGCTCCAGGAACGCGGTCTTAAACACAAAAAGATCAGCGGTCTCCTGAAAAGAATTCCCTCGTTGGAGGCGCTGGACCGCTTGAACTATCGATTGCTCGTTTGGGGCTTTCCCCTGATGACCCTCGGTATTTTGACTGGGAGCCTGTGGGCAGGGGTTTACTGGGGCGATTATTGGACGTGGGACCCGCGACAGATCTCTTCCGGCATCGCCTGGCTCTTCTATGCCGGCTTGTTACATGGCCGCATCACCGCCGGTTTGCGGGGTAAGAAAGCGGCGATTCTGACTATGTTTGGGTTCTGCGTTGTGCTTGGGTATTTCCTCTGGGGCGAGACCTTATTTCCCAGCCGGCACGGGGGACGGTTCGAGTAATCCGTGCAAAAAGAGATCCTCATCGTTGGCATGAATCACCGTAGCGCGCCGATCGAGGTGCGCGAAAGCGTCGCGTTCGAGAACGATTACTTACGTCAAGCCCTGAGCGCCCTGAGCACTTTTCCCAACGTTCAAGAGAGCGTGGTGCTGTCAACCTGCAATCGGGTTGAAGTCGTGGCGGCGGTCAGGGATGCAGAGACTGCTTGCGTCGACATAAGGCGCTTTCTCAATCAGCAGCGCGCCGCGGGCGAGACAAACGCCCTGGAAGAACACCTCTACACCTACCAGGGCGCCGATGCTGTGCGCCATCTTTTCCGCGTGGCAGCGAGTTTGGATTCTATGGTCGTCGGCGAGCCGCAGATATTGGGCCAGCTCAAACAGTTTTACAATGCCGCGCATGAGGCGGGGACTGTGGGAAAATTGCTGCACCGGCTGTTTCACCGGGCATTTTTTGTGGCTAAACGGGTACGCACTGAAACAGCGATTGCCAGCCGTGCGGTCTCGGTGAGCTCGGTGGCTGTGGACCTGGCGAGGCGAATCTTCGACAGCTTCAATGATAAGACGGTGATGCTGATCGGCGCGGGCAAGATGGGTGATCTGATGGCCCGGCAGTTACAGCGTAGCGGTGTAAAGAGCTTGATGGTGACCAACCGCACCTTCGACCGCGCGGTGGCTCTGGCCGAGAGGATGCACGGGAGCCCTATATTGTTCGAAGACTTTCCGCGCTACCTCAAATTGGCGGATCTGGTGATCGGCTGCACGGGTTCGCCCGAGATTCTCATTGATGCTTCGGCCGTGGAAAAAGTGTTGCGCGAACGCAAGCAGCAGGCCATGTTTTTCATCGATATCGGCGACCGCAGAAATTTCGATCCCGCGATCAACGATATCGATAACGTGTATCTTTATAACATAGACGATCTTAAGGAGGTTGCGGACGAAAACCTGCAGGAGCGTTCCAATGAAGCGGAAAAGGCCGAGAACATTGTTGTCCAGGAAGTTGAGCGCTTCGGACGTTCGCTTGGTTCTCTTGAGCGAGGCCCGACCATTACGGCGCTGCGCGCGCGCTTCGACGAGATCCGGCGGCGTGAATTGGAACGCTCGTTCTCCGGAAATTTGAAAAGTCTGTCCTCTGAACAGAGGCAAGCTCTCGACGATCTGACTGCGGCGATGATGAACAAAATGCTGCACGTGCCAATTTCACAGCTGAAGAAAAATTCAGCCGAACATGCGGAAGAGGAATCGTTGTATCTGACCGCTTTAAGCAAGCTTTTCCGCCTGGAGAGCAAGTGATCGCTA
>DATACQ010000363.1:0-1582 GCA_036258955.1 Binatia bacterium | reverse complement strand
GTCAGCCATTGCGCTTACAATACGAAGCAAAGCCGTACGGTCCATATGCTAAAAACCTCCGGCAGGTCTTGATCCGACTGGAGAAGCATTACACACAGGGATACGGCGACGGGAGCGACGCTCCTACTCGCCCGATCGAATTATTGCCGGGGGCCGTGGAACAAGCGGAGGCATTCCTGGCACAGCATCCAGAGATCAAAAAGCGAATGGAACGGGTCGTTGAACTCATCGATGGATACGAAGACCCCTATGGATTGGAACTCTTGGGTACCACTCATTGGGTGATGCGCCAAAACCCCGCAGCGCGTGAAAAGCCCGAGGCCGCTATAGAAGCTGTGCGGCAATGGAAGCCGCTCAAACGGCGGAATTTCAAACCTGACCACCTGCTAAAAGCCTGGCAGCGCCTAAAAGAGCAAGGCTGGGATCCCTCATCTGCTATCGCTTAGTCCTCACGTAACTCGTCGAGGAGGGCGCCAGGTCGCCATTAGCAGGCAGATCAAGAGGTACAGACATTCCTGTGAGAATTTTTCTGATTCCCTTTTTCAGCCGTTGCGGAAGGTGTGATCTCTAATTGACGTGCCCCTGTGTTCGATCAGTTTGGAGTCGGATCCCGTAGGTCCGTAGCAGTCACCCATCAGGTTCAAGTCATGGAAGTATCTACGCGAAGAAGCTTATGCCGCGTGGGCCGGCGAGCGCGACCGGCACGAGGAAATTGTGGTAGTGAAAAAGCTTGGACGATAAATTCTGATCCTTATGAACAATCACGCAGTACGAAAGCCTGACACTCCGAGCCTTTATCCACACTTGCTCCTATGACACACTCGGTCTTGTTCCGGGCAAGCCCGGGCTGCTTGCTAGTCGATCCGTCTAACGATTTTCCGATTGCGGGCTTTGAAGATTACCCTTCTGCGTGAACCTTGGCGTGCTCATCCGCTCGCCTGGATACACCGCGGTGAAGCGCGGGCGATCGCAGGAGAACTGCGACGCGCCGGACATGAAGTCCACGTTCTGCGCTACCGCGCCGACTCGATACAGAATTTTTCTTCGGAGCTGCTGTTGTTGCGGCTTTCGGATCCCGTGATGCTTGCCGCCGTACAGGCGCTCACGAGCGCGGGGCGGTCTTTTATCGGTCCCAGCGCTGAAGTCATGGCACGCTGCTATGACAAATACGAAGCCCATCGGGTCGCCGCGGCGAATCGTGTGGACTGCCCCTCGACAGCGCTCGCGAACGCTGCCGGCAGCATGGGGTTTCCGGCGGTGCTCAAGCCGCGCCGCGGCTCTGACTCCCTCGGCGTGCGACTCTTGCGTGGCGGTCCGGTTCCCGCACGTTTTCGAACCGAGGCTCACATAGCGCAGGAGTACATCCGCGGGACGGAGTTGACCGTTGCCGTGTTGGACGGGCACGTCGGCATGCCGCTGCACATTCAATTGCCTGAAGGCACACCGTATTCTTTCTTGCGCAAATATTTGCTTCGCCCGCCGCGCTCGCCGGTCGCCGACACCGCTCTCGCGGCGCGGGTGACAGGCAGCGCGCGAAGGATCGCCGAAGTATTCGGGGTCCAGTGGGCCGCGCGCATTGATC
>DATACQ010000362.1:0-11458 GCA_036258955.1 Binatia bacterium | reverse complement strand
GCTTAAGGAGATCCACGAGCAGCCGCGTGTGGTCGCCGACACGTTCCGGGGACGCGTTGCTTTTGACGCAGGCGATGTGGCTCTCGAGGACCTGAAGCTGACCGACTCTGACCTGCAGAACCTCAAACGGCTGCATCTGGTCGCTTGCGGGACCGCCTGGCACGCCTGTCTGGTGGGCAAGTTCATGCTCGAAGAGATCGCCGGCATCCCTGCGGAAGTCGATTACGGCTCGGAGTTTCGCTATCGCTCGCCTATGATGGATTCCAATTCAATGCTCCTAATGGTGAGCCAATCCGGCGAAACCGCCGACACGTTAGCCGCTGTGGAAATTGCCCGGCAGCGGCACGCTAAAATTCTTTCCATTTGCAATGTCGTTGATTCTTCGATTCCAAGAAAATCGGACGGTGTATTGTACACCCATGCGGGCCCGGAGATCAGCGTGGCAAGCACCAAAGCTTTCACGACTCAGCTGACGGCGCTTTACCTCCTGGCGGTGGATCTGGGACGACGCCGCGGAACCCTCACAGGGGACCAGGCTAAACAGTATTTGGCCGATCTGCTACATCTGCCAAACTGGCTTGATGAAGCGCTTCGCAGCGAGAGCGAGGTCGAAGCGTTGGCGAGGGAGCTGATCCACGCCAGCGACTTTCTCTATCTCGGCAGGGGCATCAACTACCCTATTGCGCTTGAAGGTGCGCTCAAGCTCAAGGAAATCTCGTACATTCATGCGGAAGGCTATCCCGCCGGCGAAATGAAACATGGTCCGATCGCCCTCATCGATGAAAAAATGCCCGTAGTCGTGCTGATGCCGGGGGATCGCTACTTTCAAAAGACCCTCGGCAACCTCAAAGAAGTCGAGTCGCGGGGCGGTAAAGTCATCATCATCACCGATGAAGAGAAGCTGCCGGCCGACATTCCATCCGCGCGTTGTTTAAAGGTACCAAAAGCGTCACATTTCTTAACGCCCATTGTCATGACTGTGCCACTGCAGCTGCTGGCGTACTATATTGCAGTGCTGCGCGGCACAGATGTCGATCAGCCGCGCAATCTTGCCAAAAGCGTAACGGTAGAGTAATGGCCCTCTTTCAAAGAGGGCGAGCATCTCTCTCCCGGACCCTCAGTTCGCTCCGCTATCGGAATTACCGTCTACTTTTTCTCGGCACGAGTCTCTCTCACGTCGGTGACTTCGTTCAGGCGATGGCGCAGAGCTGGCTTGTCTGGACGATGACGGGATCACCGTTCTTGCTGGGTCTGGTGGGTTTTTGCCAGGCTTTGCCGCGCCTTCTTTTGGGCGTCATCGGCGGCGCAATCGTCGACCGCGTAGAACGGCGCCGTCTGCTCATTGCCACTCAAATACTGGCCATGGCGCAAGCATTCAGCTTTTGGGCGTTGGTCTACTTTGACGTGATCGAATTTTGGCATGTGCTGGTGCTGGTCTTGTTACTAGGCACCGTCAACACTCTCAATCAAACCGCCCGCCACTCGCTTATCAATGGACTGGTGCCGCGTGAGCATTTGATGAACGCCATTGCTCTCAACTCTTCGCTAGCGAATCTGGCAAAGGTTGTCGGCCCTTCTTTAGGGGGCGTTCTTATAACTATTATTGGGGTAGCGGGGTGTCTGCTTGTTAATGCCGTAAGCTTTCTGGCGATTATCGTGACCCTCGTCATTATGGAATTTCCGGTCGTTGCGGCCGAAACGAAAGAAGGCGCCTCTTTCTGGCACGAAGTTGCCGAGGGTTTTTATTTCGTGCGTGGGCAGCAGCGACTGTTCTCTGTTATTCTTTTGACGTACGCCGTCGCTCTGGTCGGATCGCCTTATACGCGTTTCCTGCCAATCTTTGCCACCGACATACTGCACGCTGGGCCGTCAACCTTCGGTTTGCTGCTCGCCGCGCCTGGAGCCGGCGCTGTACTGGCGGGACTCGGAATAGCTTCGCTCAGCATGGTACACCGACGCATGCATTTTGTCGCGATGAGTGTCTATGCTTTTTCTTTGTCGCTCGTCCTGTTTGCGTTTTCGCGCTCGCTTCCTTTATCGATGTTGTTTCTCGTTTTGGTCGGGGCTAGTAACATTGCAATCCGAGCGGTTGCCAACGGCATTGTCCAAATGGAAACGCCGCCACACCTATTGGGCCGGGTATTGAGCCTGTTCTTCATGGACAAGGGACTTTGGTCTTTCGGCACACTGTTTATCGGAACCGTTGCGCATTGGTTTGGAACGGCACCGGCGATCGCCATCTCAGGGATCGCCTGCGCCCTCGCGGCATCCGCCTTGTTGTATCAACAGCGGCAGGGGAGAGAAATCCTGTCCGTGCAGAACTTAGATGGCGAGGTCTCTCAGGAGTCGCGCGGCATCCTCAGGCGCCAATGAATTCATGAACAGACCCGAACCCCATTCAAAACCAGCCACATACTGAAGCTTGGGCAGAATCTCCAGATGCCAATGGTAGTAGGGGTTCTCCAGTTCGAGAACGGGATTGCCATGTATAAAGTAGTTGAAGCTGGGCTCATCAAAGCGCAAAGCAAGCCGCTTCAGAAAATCGTGTAGCATGTGCGCCAAACCGCTTAGATCTGCATTTGTCCCCAGATCGAAAGATGACTCGTGGCGTTTAGGGATGATCCAAGTTTCTCCTGCGACCCGGGATGCGAACGGACAAAAAACCAGAAACTGTTCGCTCTCAGCGACAATGCGCGCGCCGTTCTCGCTCTCGCTCTGGATGATCCGACAATAGATACATTGCTTGGCGGAGGAGTAATACTCCCGTGCCGCCTCGAATTCCTCCAGCGGCCCTTTGGGCACAATGGGCAGCGCGGTGATCTGAGAATGGCTATGCGATAGCGTCGCGCCGGCTTCCGTCCCCTGGTTCTTGTACACAAGGATGTACCGCCAGCGCGGGTCGGTGCGCAGCTGAAGCACCCGCTCGCGGTAGCCTTGCAGGAGACGCTCGATTCCCTTTTCACCGAGCGATGCGAGATCAACGATATGTCTTGGTGTTTCTATGACAACTTCGTGGACTCCCGTGGCGTTCCTCCAATCGTATAGGTTGTCTTTGCGTCGAGCTGAGCCGGCAGATTCAGTCAAGGCGGGGTACTTATTGGGAACCACCCGCAACGACCAGCTACCCTCGCTCGAGACGGCATCCCCGGGGAAGACTAGCACCGCTGGAGGAGTCATGCTCTCGTTGCCGGCACAGAATGGGCAAGCATTAGACTCGGGCGCGTTGACGCGTTGCGGCTGGGCTTGCGGCCGCGCGGCACGCTCGCCCGCGATGATGACCCAACGGTCAACTACGGGGTCTTTTCTCAATTGCGGCATAACGAAAGTACCAACCGGCTGGCCGCGGGAGTCAAACGCTAGCCTGTCTGCCGCGGAAATCTCTCGCGCAGAAGTAAAACTCCGATGATCTTTGACGGGTCGCCTCGGGTCGGGTGCGCTCGACTAAACGAAAAAACCCCTTGAGTTCAGCCGTGAACGCATGAAGATCGTTGCTGATAAAGCTTTTTATCAAGAGACTTCCGCCTGGCCTGAGGATCCGAACAGCGACACGGAGCGCGGTCTGATTAAGTACGAGACAGCGCGCCGCGTCGGCATCGCGAATCCCGCTCAGTTTGGGGGCCAGGTCGGATATGATGCAGTGCGCGGGGGCGCCTAGGAGTGTCTTGATCTTCTCTTGTATTTCATCAGCCGTGATATCCCCCTGGAGAAGTTCAATGTTTGGTTCACGGAAAAAATCCATCGGCTGCAAATCCACGCCAATGACTTTGCCCTTCGGCGCAACGCTTTTGGCAGCTACCTGAAGCCAGCCGCCAGGGGCTGCGCCGAGATCGACGACTAGATCGCCGGGTCTCAGAAGGTGAAAACGCTGCTGAAGTTCAAGCAGCTTGTAAGCCGCTCGCGAGCGATAACCTTCCTGCTTGGCTTTTTTGTAATAAACATCCTGGCGCTTGTAGGCCATAATGGAAGAATAACGCGGGCTGGTCAAAAAAAAAGCCCGGCCTCTACGGGCCGGGCTTTGGAGCAGGGAATCAGAGCTGCTATCGCGCTGCTTTTACTTGGAACTCTACCCGGCGATTCAACGCATGCGCCCAGGGATTATCCTGGTTCACCAGAGGCTTGCTTTCCCCCAAGCTAGCCTTTGACATTCTGCTGGTATCGAGACCCAGTTGGCTAAGCTCTTTCATAATGGTTTCGGCGCGGCGCAGCCCGAGTTTTTGGTTGTATTCATCCGAGCCGACATTGTCGGTATGACCCTCCACGACGATAGTCACATCGGACTTCTCCTTGAGACGCTGGGCGGCGAGATAGAGTTGACCTCTGCCGAGATCGGTTAAGTCCGCAGAGTCGAAACGGAAGGCCACCCCGGGGAAGACCACCCGCTCCACTTCCACTACCTGGGGCACTTCCTTAACGACTTCATTTGTCACGACTTTCTCGACTTCGACGACTCTCACCTGTTCGCCCATAGGTACGGCCGAGACCTGTTTGGGCTCGGACTGAGCTTGCTTGAAAGGAGCGCGTCTCGGCATGCCGAATTCATAAACAGGCTGCGGGTCCGTAAGGAGGGGCGGGTGTGGGCGATGACCGAAGAGTTTTTCGTTCTGTTCGTTGGCGCTCACCAAATAATGAAACGGCCGCAAAAGCACCCACTCTGTAATAACCCCGAAAGGATGAAGCAGGTAAGCGGCGATTCTCAGCGGATTGGCTTGGCTCTCGTCATACTCATCGGGGACGGCAAAGCTGGTTTTCGGCGTCATCGCCAGGCAAACGAAAAACACAAGTACGGCCATTTTTGAGCGCTTCATAGAGCCTCCTCTATTATCTGGATCCAAACTGGGTGCAGTTTAGGGACTGACCTTTTTGATGTCAAACTAAGCCTTATAATCGACTGTTGCCGTTGAAAGTAAAGCTTCAGGGGATTAAATAGGACAACAGGTGAACCGGCGGAGCACGCGGGAGGAAAGTGGCGCAACCCACCGTATGGGTCCGGGCAGATATACCAGAATGGCGACACGGTGATGTTCATACAATGATCGCGCGCATGGAAAAATCTGGGCGGTTGATATCAATTACGTTGGATCGTCCACCGCTCAACGTCTTGGATCTCGCCATGCTACGCAAGCTTGATGCCGCACTGGATGCCTGCGCTTCAGAGACAGCCGTGGATGTCGTCGTATTCCGGGGCGGTGGCGAGCGCGCGTTTTCCGCCGGCGTGGATATCAACGATCATATGCGCGAAAAAGTTCCTGAGATGCTCGAAGTTGTGCACGGCGCCATGCGCAAGCTCCTGGCTTTACCGCAAGTTACGGTAGCCGCGGTCCAAGGCGCTTGCCTCGGCGGCGGTTGTGAACTGGCGAGTTGCTGCGATTTTATTGTGGCGTCTGAAGATAGTTCCTTCGCCACTCCGGAAATTCTCGTCGGCTGCTACCCGCCCGTAGCCGTGGCGCGCTTCCCATTGTTGATCGGGTATCGTCGCGCCGCCGACCTGATCTTGAGCGGTAGGACCCTTTCCGCTCAGGAAGCGCTTTCTATCGGGCTGATTAGCCGTGTCGCGCCGGCGGGCCAGTTGGAGACGGCGCTTGAGAGCCTCACGGGCGAGCTGCTCGCAAAAAGCGGTTCGGTTATGCGCATCACCGTCAAGGCCCTGCGCGAACTATCCTTGCGGGGTTTCGATGAAGCGCTCGGCCGCTCGGAAGAAGTCTACCGGACTGAGTTGCTTGCGACGGAAGATGTGGAAGAGGGCGTGCGCGCTTTCTTAGAAAAACGTAAGCCGCGCTGGACGCACCGCTAGCGTTAGCCGGCTAACTGCTTTTTGATATTCTCCACGAATTCCTTGAGCATGGAATCCGCTTTCTTGCGGATGATGGGCTGCCCAAATTCGCCGATTTTTCCCAAAATGTTGACATCGGTTTCGACCAGCAGTTCGGTTTGATTGGCGCCGAGTTCCTTCAGAGTCATGCTGGTCTTACCGTTGACGGCGCCCGCCGCCATACGATCTTTGGCTTCGGCGCGCAGAGCTGCGCGCCACGCGTCTTTGTTTTGCTCTTCAAGAATGATTTTCCCTTGCAAGTTGAGCTTGATGGGTCCTACGCGCACCACCAACGCTCCCTCGTACGTCGTATCATCGATCTTGCTGACCGATTCCACACCGGGAAGCGACTTCGCTACTTTCGGCACGTCCATGAGGAAATCCCAGAGAGGCTCGCGGGCAACGGGAATTTGGGCGCTCTGGGTAAATTTCATCGTCGGCTCCGTTTCTTGGTTACTTTCTTCAGCGCTTTCTTCGCTCTTGATGCGATAGAAGAAGCTTTCCCCCGGGCCTGCTGGCGCACATCGGCGAGCGCTCTTTCCAGCGCGCGGCGCACAAAAACCGCTGCCATGTCCTTCTTGTAACCTCCGGAACCCCGGAAGTCACTGATCGGATCCACGGCCTCCTTGGCCTTCTCTCCGGCTTCCGAGAAGGCTTCGATTTTAACAGGTTGTCCGCGCAGGACATCTTCGGCCGCCGTGGCGCGTATCGGAGTCGTGCCGACGCTCCCCAGCGCGATGCGCGCATCAACGATGTTTTTTAAGCTCTTGTCCAGCGTCAGCACCGCTGCTGCCGAAACTGTGGCGTAATCATCCGCGGTTCGCGGCAAAAATTTCAAATAGGCGGCGCCGCTATTTGCCGGGAGCCTCGGAATAAAAAGCTCGGTGATGATCTCATCGGGATTCAGAACAGTTTCGTAGTAGTCGGTAAAGAAACTGTCCAGCGGAAGGACTCGGCTACCGCTGGTTGAAGTCGCTTTGACTGTGGCGCCCAGCGCGATCAAAGCCGGCGGCGGATCTTGGTTTGGGTCGGCGTGAGCCAATCCGCCTCCGACCGTAGCCATATTGCGCACGCGGATAGTAGCGACGTGATGATACGTTTCTGTGAGCATGGGCAGGCGGCGGCGCAGTAGAGAGGAGCTTTCGACTTCGCGGTGAGTCGCCAACCCGCCGATGCTGACGCCACCATCTTTGAGCTCGATGCCGTTCAAGCCGCGCACTGAGCGCAAGCTGACCAAGCAGCTGGGGCGCACCAGGCGCTGCTTCATCATAATGATGAGCGCTGTACCGCCGGCGATCAGTTTCGCGTCGGGACCGAATTCCTGCAACGTGGCGTGTACTTCCTTGAGACTTTTAGGCGTGCGGTATTCAAAAGGAATCATAGCGTAATCCTTATTTCGCGAACTGGTGCGCTTTCTGGATCGACTCGATGATCTTGTAATAGCCCGTGCAGCGGCACAGATTGCCCATCATCCAGTCTTTGATCTCATCTTCAGTGGGTTTGGGATTTTCTTCGAGCAAGGCTGTGGCCGCGACAACCTGGCCCGGGGTACAAATGCCGCATTGAAAACCGCCGTACTGAATAAAGCTCTTCTGAACAGGATTTAACTCGCCGTTTTTCGCAAGACCCTCAACCGTGGTGAGTTCGTGGCCATCCGCCATAACCGCCAGCGTCAGACAGGCGCTGATCATATCGCCGTCCATCAGCACCGTGCAGGCGCCGCACACGCCCACGCTACAGCCCTCTTTGGTTCCCGTAAGCCCGAGATCGTAGCGCAAACAGTCGATCAATAGGCGATTTGCCGGTACTTCCAGTTCGGTCTTTTTGCCGTTGACCCGAAAAGAGATCTTCTTGTTCATTGGGGTCCCTTTCAAACGATAATTCAGTTGCTAGTTCGGGCGTGATCTGCCAAAACTCATAGGGGTTTCTTATAGAAAGAAACGCCGTAAACTGCAAGCCGAATACGCTCTCGATGAGTGAAAAATTCAGCGCTGTGTTACGTCGGCGCGGCGACAAAATCTGGCGTGCGATCCAGAGTCACGCATTTCTTCGCGAGCTTCATGCGGGCACTCTCGCGCCTGAACGTTTCAATTATTTCATCCTGCAAGATTACGTTTACCTGTTGGACTTTGCCCAAGTGTTATGCTTTGGCGGTGCGAAGTCACCGAGCTTAGCAACGCTGGAGGTTTTCGCGCGACATGCGCTGTCGGTGATCCAAGTTGAGCGCAGTTTCCACACGAGCTTCGGTAAGACATTGGGACTATCAAAAAGAGAGCTGGACGAGACGGTCGAAGGTCCGGTAACCAGAGCTTATATTGATCATCTGCAAGCGGTCGCGCGTGGGGGCGGTCTGAATGAGCTTGTGGCGGCCGTACTTCCCTGCTATTGGATTTACGGCGAAACTGGTAAGCGGCTGTTCAAGGATCGCCCGCGCAGGCCCAAAGTCTATCGACAGTGGATCGAGCTCTATGCGTCGGATGAATTTTGGCGCTCGGTGCGCGAGCAGATCGACTTGGTTGATCATTTGGGCGGCGCGGCGGGTACTCAGGAAAAACGACGCATGACCGCGCACTTCGTGCGCAGCAGCCGTTACGAGTACCTTTTTTGGGATCAGGCGTACGGTATTGAGCAGTGGCGAATTTAGAGAGAATGGATCACAGAAAAAGCGTGGGAGGCAGACATGATCAAACTGACCGATGAGATGCGTAATATGGTTAATCCCGCACTGGCCAACGGCTGCCCTTGCGTGCTCGCGAGCGTATCCGGCGACGGCGAGCCGGACATCGGCTATAAGGGAAGTATGATGGTCTTCGATGACGAGTCGCTCGCCTATTGGGAGCGTACCCGGCGCCAGCACCTCAAGAACGTAAAGGAAAATCCGAAAGTGGTCGTGCTTTTCCGTGATGCGAAAACACGGTTGGGGCTGCGTTTTCACGGCACGGCTACGGTGCATGAAGAGGGGCCGCTGCGCGACCAGGTGATGGCGAAGACGGTGAAGGAGGAGCTCGAGAAGGACCCGGAGCGCAAAGGCGCAGCAGTGATCATTCGCCTCGACCGGGTGACCAATATGGCCGGGCAGGTGCTGCAGTCGCGCTGATGGCGCTTGCACCGGTTCAAAGTTCAACCGGGCAAAGGTCCAGGTTTAGACTCTGCTTCGAGGTTGAACCTTAAACCGCGCAGGGTTTTTTGCGACCAACAGTATGAATCCAAGCAAAGGAGGGTGTCTCTATGTTTGTTGAAATGCGCAGCTATCTATTAAAGCCGGGCGCAACGGCGGGGTTCGAGGAGCGTTTTGCTGAAGGGCTTACGGCGCGAGCGAAAATTTCGCCTCTCGGCGGGTTATGGAAATCTGAAGTCGGCGGCTTGAACAGGGTCGTACATCTGTGGCCGTACGAAAGTTTTGAAGAGCGGGAGAGGATCGCGGCAGAGGCGCGAAAAACCGGCATGTGGCCGCCCAAGACGCAGGAGTTCATCATCGAGCAGGAGAACCGCATTATTCAACCGGCGCCCTTCTCTCCCGCGCTCGAGCCGCGCAACATCGGCAACACGTATGAGTTCCGCATCTATACCTATCAACCGGGAGCGATGCCCACCGTGCTCGAGCGTTTCGGCCAGGTCATGCCTGCGCGCACGAAAATTTCTCCCTTGGTGTTCGCCGGCCATACGCTGATCGGACCGCTGAACCAGTACATTCATGTGTGGGCGTATAAAGACGGTGGCGAGCGCGATCGCTTGCGGGCAGAAGCTTCCAAGAGCGTGCAAGGCTGGCCGCCGCAAACACGGGAATTCCTGGTGAAGCAGGAAAACATGGTGATGGTGCCTTGCGCCTGTTCACCCCTCAGGTAGCAAGAATTCAAGGCGGCAGAATTGGCGCCAGGAGATTGGCTATGAAGAGAATGCTCATTGCTAGCCTGTTGCTGTTTTTCTCGACCGTCCATTTCTCTTGGGCCGCCGACCGCATCCGCATCGGTTACAGTTCCATCAGTGGTTCGTACTTGGGCCTTTGGGTCGCGCACGATGCCGGCTTCTTCGCCGGCGAAGGGCTGGAAGATCAGATGATTTTGATCCCCAGCGGCAGCCAACTAGCCCAGGTGGTGACCGCTGGGGAAGTTGATATAGCAGCACTAAACGGAAGCTCTGCCATGGCAGCTGCCCTGCAAGGCGCCGATCTCAAGATCGTTGGTAATACGACCAACAAGCTGATCTTTTCCATCTATGTTAGGCCCGAGATCAAGACGGTCGAGGGGCTCAGAGGAAAGAAAATCGGTGTAACGCGCTTTGGATCCGCTACGGATATCTCCGCCCGCTTCGCTCTCAGAAAACACAATCTGGATCCTCAAAAGGACGTTAACATCCTGCAAATGGGGGCAATGAGCTCGATCATGGGTGGCCTGCAAGGCGGCTCCATCGATGCCGGGCTCGTTTCCCCGCCGACTTTGTTTGCGGTGGACCAATTGGGCTTCAAGGAACTCATCAACGTTACTGACATGGACCTCGCCTTTCCGAATCCATCTCTGGTTGTGCAAGGCGGCATCATGAGAAAAAAGCCCGGTCTCGTCGAGCGATTTATGCGCGCTTATGCGCGCGCCATCCACCGTGCGAGAACCGACAAGGAGCTGACTTTTAAGTCCATCGCAAAGTACACCAAAATTGACGACACCTTCCTCCTCCAGAAGGCGTATGATCTGTATGTCGGCAAGGTTCTCGAGAAGGCGCCTTATATTAATATGACAGGGATGAAGAACGCGCTGGATGATCTGGCCAAAACTGTTCCGGCGGCGCGGGAAGCAAAACCCGAACAATTCATTGACACGCGTTTTCTGGACAATCTGGAAAAAAGCGGCTTTCTGCGCGATCTTTATCGCTGATTTTGCCGCGAGCGGGACTTCGGCGCTCTCAGAAGCGGTTCCTCTTTTGATCAAGTCAACATTTTTCTTCTGCGTTGCTGCATAGACAAGCGCTGGCTCTCTGGCAGATTTTCCGCTACGCCACCTCATGCCACGAATCTATAAGTCGATTATCCGTCCTTGGCTGTTTCGCAAGGATCCCGAGGAGAGTCATGAGAGGATCCTCGCCCTGCTTACGCGTTTGGAGTTTCTGTACGGCACGATCCAGCGCTACTACCGTGTAAGCGACCCGCGTCTTGAGGCAAGAGTCGGCCCACTGACTTTCCCGAACCCGGTAGGCTTGGCCGGTGGCTTCGATAAGAACGCCCAGGCTCCGAAAGTAATTTCAGCATTTGGGTTCGGTTTTATGGAAGTCGGCGCTGTCACGGCTCAGGCGCAACCTGGGAATTCAAAGCCGCGGCTTTATCGCCTACCGGAAGACGACGCCTTGATTAATCGTCTGGGCTTCAATAATGAGGGCGCCGAGGTTATCGCTTTCAAACTGGATCGGCTGCGAGCCCGCGGCGCCCGCCCTGAAATTCCTCTGGGCATGAATATCGGGCGCTCAAAGAGCGTCGAGACCAAAGATGCCGTGCCGGACTTTCTTTTTTGTTTCGAAAAGCTCTTCACCCACGGGGATTTTTTTACCTTGAACGTCAGTTCGCCGAACACGCCGAATTTGCGCGAGTTGCAGGATAAGAACCTCCTGCATGATCTCTTGTCCGCGGTGCAGGAGAAAAACCGGGAACTGGCGGCCCGCGCC
>DATACQ010000361.1:0-5842 GCA_036258955.1 Binatia bacterium | reverse complement strand
GACCCTCATTTGGCTAATAGTAGAGCACAGTTCCGATGCAAGACTTAAGACCCGCGGTTAACTTTCTTCACCTCGTTGAGCAGTGTCTCGGTGGACAGTAGATACTTCGGATTACCGCTAGGCGGGACATTTTTGTAGCGCACGATACCTTCTTTGTCGACTATGAAGTATGACCGATTCGCGATGCGCTGATCTTCTCGGTAGACGCCAAATTCCTTCATCACCTTTCCATCAGCATCGCTGAGGAGAGGGTGTTTGACTTTGGCGAAATCCACAAACGCTTTTTGCGAAAAGGGAGCATTGGCGCTAATCCCTATGACTTCGGTGTTCTCAGCTGTAAATTTGCCGTAGTTCTCGTCCGAACCGGACGATTGGAGGTGTGTGATTCATGCGGGGCTGAAATCCAAGGTGTAAAAATTGATGAGAACGTTCTTGCCTTTCAGGCTACTCAACTTGAGCTTACCGCCGTCGGTGCTGGTCAGCTCGAAGTCCGGAGCCTTTTCTCCTACCTCCACCGCGGGTAGGTAGGCGGCGGACAAAAGCATTGCTAAAGGCACTAGCGCAGCCAAAATCATCTTTTTACCTCGCAACATGCTTAATCTCCTTCTCTAGCGATTATGAAAGCGGCCCTTTATAGCCGCACGTCTGACGAAATGTCAAGCAGCGTAAACAGTGGCAATGCCGTGTGCCATCTGAGCGCTTTATGGATTAAGCCTCTGGTATATCGTATTAGCCACATTCAAGAGCTCGTCTTTGGGCAGTTCTCCGGACAGCGCATAACTTAGACGACGGTCGAGCCAATAAAACACAGCCACCTTTCCTTGTTGAGAGTAGCGAAAGGCCGTTTCACGCTCCGAGCTCGGATCGGTTCGTACGTAAAGAGTTAAACGCTTGCCGCTGGGCTCCTGATACATGAATTGCGCAACGGGTCCCTGTTCCCCCGGCAGCAATCGTCCGCCGATCAGTTCGTAACCGAGATCTAGGAGGTGCGGGACTTTGAGCGTATTGCCTAGCCGTTTAGAGAGCCATCGGACGAGATGTTCTTCCTGTTCCGCGGTGACCTCCACGGGGTGGCGCACCTCGGGCGTGTAAACCGCGTGGGCCATTGCTGCCTGCCGCGGAAAGTCCATTTCTCTGCTCGATGTTGCAATTGTTTGACTACGCAAGAACCAACCGAGGAATCCGCCGAGAACGACCCAGGCGAGGGCCGCGGCGACGGGCCTCGCGTTAACCCGCCGCCGGCCGATCAGCATCCTCCAGTGCTCAGGAATCGGTTCAGTTAGGAATGGATCAAAATAAGCATGCAACAGTTTATTTTGCTCCTGGTAAGCCTTGACCCGTGCTTGTTCCTCGGGGTGGTCGACGAGAAATGTTTCCACGGCTTCTCGGCGCTCATCGGACAAGCTGCCATCTACGTAGGCATGCAGGTCGGTGTCTGATAATGTCGCGTTTGAGGCTGTCATTTGATTGCTTTGAGCGTGACCGAAGAGCTGCCTCTGTTCAGTAGCACGCGCAGTTGCTCGCGACCCCGGGACAAACGGGACATCACGGTGCCGATGGGAATACGAAGAATCTTTGCCGCTTCCTCGTAGGAAACCTGTTCCAGCCCGATCAGCAGCACCACTTCTCTCTGTTCATGAGGCAACTGTTGCAGTGCTTTGGACAAGTCTCGGATTTCCAAGCGGTTTTCCTGGGCTGAAACGGCTACATCAGGCTGTGAATCGTTGCCTTTACCGCGCCGGCCGCGCGCTCCGGCTTTGACTTGATTGATGTAAACATTATGCATAATCGTGAAGAGCCAGGCGCGAATATTGGTGTCTCGGCGCCAGAGCCCTATGCGGGTCCATGCGCGCTCAAGTGTATCCTGCACGAGGTCGTCGGCCGCCGCATGGTTTCCGGTGAGCGCCCGGGCATAGCGGCGCAGATGCGGGATGTAGTTGATTATGAGGTCAGCATCCGCCACATTTGCCTCGATCCCAATAGCCTTCTTCGGCCGGCCGCGCAAATCCTTCCTCAGACAAACAGCCAATGGCGGCGAATTATTCCCACGTCGGAACAATCATCGTTTTGGGATTCAGCCCGTGGCTCTCAGCAGGAGTCCTGGCCAACTATAAACTTGTTCCGCTGTGGCGCTGAGTTCGATGTATTCCTGTCTTTGCCACTGTGTTGTGAGGTCGAGATAGTGCGGCGAAAATGGGCAGCCTGATTGCCCCGACGGCAAACTGAACCGCGACCGGAGGCGCTCGCCTGTTTCCACGACCATCCTGACCGAGGAACCGATGATATGCTGGTAGGGATTAGAGTGACGATAAAAACCGAGATCAACTGTAAAGTTGTCGCCTCCCGAGGGGAAAGGCCCGGCTGAAAAAAGCGGCCGCAAAAGACTAACGCGGCTAAACGGGTGGTTTAAAGTTAAGGTATGGAGGCGGCCCCACTGCCAGCGACTTTGGTTGGGACCCAGGGTCTTCCTGATTTCAGCGCAAGCCTGCTCCAGGGCCGAGCGCACCAGCTCGCCGCGGCCTGTTCCACGCAGCCAAGGCGGGTGTGGAGCGCGCAAGATGTTTTCGATCGGCAAGATGCTTTGGTTGAAGATTTCGATGTAAATAGTGGATAATTCGTCTCCTAAGACGGGTACTAATATGTTTCTGATGAGCCGTTGATGAAAAGCGTGAAAGATCGTCGCAGCAATGCTGTCGGCGCCGCAGTGCCCATCCCAGCGGAGCATCCGATCGGCCGCCAAGCTGATTTCGTCTGCTGCGTCCCGAATCGCCGCTAACTCGCCGCTCAGGAAAACGATCAACTCGATCGCGTGAATTGAAACTTTGTCGGCTTGCGCCGCCATCATTTGTTCGGCGCGATGGATTTTCTGTGCGTCAATCAGGTCATAGATGCGCCGCACACGATACGGCGGTTCGAAGAATCTCGACAGATAAAACGGGTAGCCGTCATCGACGATGCGATTATTGGCGGTCGCAATGGCGCCCTGCGGCGGATTTAGTAGTCGCGGCAAATCACCAAATGGCACAAAGCCGCGCCATTCATTTTCGCTGCGCCAACCTTCGGTCGGCAGCGCCGACGGCCTGCCGCCCCGCAGCGGCACTTTGCCGGCGAGCGAGAACCCGATATTTCCCGCGTTATCGGCGTACACAATATTGAGAGCCGGTGCGGCTTGATAAGACAGCGCTTCAAGAAATTCGTGCCAGTTGCGCGCGCGATTTAGAGTGTAAAGAGCGTGAAAGTCTTCGCTTGCTTCGTGCGCGGTCCAGCGCAAGCTAAGAACCTCGGAACTCGAACTCTGGCGTTTAAAATCAGTGATCACCGGACCATGGCGCGTCCATCGCACGGTTCTTTCCGCCGGCCTTTTGCCTCTGATGGGTATGGTCTCGCGCTGCCGGTTCATCACCTGCCAGCGGCCATCGAGTTCGTAGAGATCGGGTTCCAGGCGATGGATCTTCTCGCGGTAGAGCTCCACGTCGTCGCAGAGCGCGGCTGTTATGCCCCACGCGATGCACCGATTGTGGCCCACCTGCACGCCGGGGCAGCCGGGTAAAGTCGCACCCCACACTTCGTATGCGTCCGTCGCAGAAGATCCGGGAGCGGCGCATAGATGCATCAAGTACCAGATCGACGGCAAGCTTATGCGAAGGTGGGGATCGTTGCACAAGAGCGCATGACCGGCTTCCGAGCGGCTGGGGCCGATCACCCACGCATTACTGCCGGCTCCAGCCATTCCGCCGACCATGCCCCTGGCATCCGCACTGAAACGCCACAAGTTTTGGGCTGCATCCCACAGCGCCCGAGTTGTCGTAAAATCATTGGCAGCATCGGAGGGGTAGAGGTCCTGAAATCTTTGCGGCTCGCTGGCGAGCTCGGCCGCTATCGGGATTGCGTTTAGGCGGGTGAAAAGTGCCAGCGATAGTAGAAAAGCAAAGCCCTTGCCGATGGTGAGCGTGTCCTCGGGCCGCCAGGGTTCCGGCTGATAACGAAGCAAGCGGAACTCAAGCGGCAAACGCTTGCCGCATAGCTCGATAAATCTGTTAACTCCGGCGCTATAGGCTTGAAGTCGCTCTCGATCAGCCGGGCTCAGGACGTCAGCGGACGCAAGGGCCGAGCGGCGAATGCCGACCAGACGCATGAAATAATCAACATCGACGCTGTCGGAGCCACGAAACTGGCTCGTTAACTCCTGCGGTGGAACGGGGAACTGGCCAAAGATTTCCGCCATACGGCCCGAGAGAAAACGCCGGTTCAGGTCCATTTGCCACAGGCGCTCTTGCGCGTGGAGGTAACCTTGGGCGAAAAATAGATCGCGTTCATCGGCCGCAAAAACATGCGGTATGCCTTCGCTTTGCCAAAAAACATTCACGTTTTTCCCGAGTCCGGCAAGGGTAATCTCCCCGCCATACTTGGGCGCCGCCGGCTTGGCGAGATGACGCAGCAAAGGCCGGAGCAGAAGGGAAAACAATCGGGCAGTGGGGTGGAAGATAACCGTGAGCCTTGTGGCGCTCAATCGCCGTAGTACTAACGGAAGTACTGGAGTGCTGGAGTGTTGGAGCGATGGATGCGAAACGCAACACTCCAAGATTCCATCACCCAACACTCCTCATCTTTTTTCGTGCCGCAACGAGCCTTTCAGCACGGCTAGAGAATCGCTTTAACGGACGGGCGCTCTTTCATGCGCTGCAGATACTTGCCGAGGCGGGGTAGGGAAGGATCCGGTAACACGCCGAAGCCTTCCAGACGGGTAAAGCGCGGAATCAGGTCGGCGTCGACCAGGGAAAATTCTCCCATCAAGTACTCCTTGTCGCCCAATTCTTGCTCCAGGCGCTGCAGGCGCTTTTTGATGTCTTCTTTTGCGGCGTTGACGGTCTCCTGATTCCGGTCCTTTTCGTCTTTCGTCATTTCCACGCGCAGCTTGGTGTATACCGGGTCCATTTGCGTCAGGCCGAAATCCACCAGGATGCGGGCTTTTGCGCGCGCCGCCGCATCGCTGGGCATGAGCCGCGGCGAGGAATATTTTTCGTCCAAGTATTCGTTGATGATGCAGCTCTCGTACAAGACGGTGTCACCGTCAACGATCGCCGGCACCTTGCCGTACGGATTGATCTTTAGATACTCGGGCGTTTTTTGCGCGCCGGCGCGTAGGTCGATGTTTACGGTTTCGTAGGGTATTTTTTTCTCCTCCAAAACCACCCTGACGCGCTGGCAGTTGGGGGATGATTTGAAATCGTAAAACTTCAGCATCGGCATTCCTCCTCCAGGAATTTGTGGTGACTGTCATCTCTTATACTAAGAGAAAGGAGAAAGGCAAAGGCCGGAAAGATGAACGACAAAAAACGGCTTGATCTAACGCCCTTTTGATGTTAAAGCGCATTACTCAAATTTGTAAAGGTGAAACGACGTGACCTCGGAAGATGCAGCCACGATCATCGTAAGCGGCTTAAGAGAAGCCGGCATCGATCTGATCGCAACCTTACCCGACGTCAATTTGGCCGATCTGCTGCGCCAAGTGGAGGAGGATCGAGGAATATTGCACGTACCGCTTTGCCGCGAGGAAGAGGGGATTGGCGTTTGCGCCGGAGCGTATCTTGTCGGCAAGAAGTGTGCGGCCATTATGCAGAACGGCGGCTTTTTCAACAGCAACAACGCCATTATCAGCACCCTCTTGCAGTACCAAATCCCCTTGCTGCTGTTGATCTACTACGCCGGTGACATCGGCGATCGTACTTTCAGCACCAGCGGCAGCATGACCGAACCGCTACTGAAGGCGCTCGGCATACGCAGTTACATTTTGCGAGAGCCATCTCAGGCTAAGGAAGCCATCAAGCGTGCCCAAGTATTG
>DATACQ010000360.1:0-4412 GCA_036258955.1 Binatia bacterium | reverse complement strand
GGCTGGGTGACTTCGTCGCAGGCTATCCTGACACTGTACCGTTTACGCGCGGTGGCGTCCTGGAACGTGGCCGCGGCGATGCTTCTAACCTTGTTCCTGGTGGTTCTAACGTACCTACTGGCAGCGGAGAGCTTTACCCGGGGCGGTTTTTGATGTGTTGGTGACGGCGGCTGCGCTCGTGATCATTTTTGGCTGGACTGTGATCTATGCAAACTCCCAAGGTCGGTCGATCCGCCTGCCCTTGCGCGTGAATGCGTTGGAAGTTCATCTGTATCTGCTACTGATGAACCGCCTCTATCTGGACGCGATCTCGTTCAGAATCGGCCGCCGCATGAAACATGGCGCGCGTTATCTGAATACGAGCAAACTCTTTCCCTATTTAGCAAGTGCGACCGCCGTGATCGTCGCTGCCGTTATGACTTGTGTGCCGGTGCAATTGCCGCTGGCGAAGATCATCCTCTTGGGTTTCTCGGCCGCCATGCTCCCGTTGTTCCCTCTCCACGGACTCTATGTGGCCGCCGTGAGCCGTACGCCGGCCTACATCGCTACCTGTTTCGCGATCCTCCTGCCCGCCGCCGGGCTCTTGGCACTCATGGACGCGCTTCCGGGATTGCCGGCCGGAGTTCTCAGGGGAATACGCGCGCTCGCTTTGTTCGGCGCCGTGTTCGGATCTCTCAGGGCTTTGGAGCAGGCGCGGTTTATTCCTCTAGTGGCATACGCGAGCTTGTCCTTCTACTCTGTGCTTTGGTGGCATATCGCGAGCGCCGGGTCGCTGCTGGCGGAGGCGGGGCTTTACTTCAGCGCAACGGTGCTGGTCACCGTCGGTCTTTTGCTTGCCTGGGGTCGCGTGCAGGCGCGCTACGGCGATTGGCCGCTCGATCAGATGCGAGGTTTGGCACGCCCGATGCCGCGATTTGCTACGATCGTGGCGCTGCTGGCGTTGGCCGCCGCAGGGTTGCCACCGTTCGGTCTTTTCTCCGGCTACCTCGGGATGTTGCTGCAGCTTGGCGGCGAAGTCTCATGGGACCTCGGGGTTGTTCTGGTCACTTGGTTTGCCGCTTCATTTTGTTTTTTTAGGCTCATGCAACAGCTTTTGTTTGGTGCAGCGCGACAAGAGATTCCGTACGAGGACCTGCGCCCCAGCGAGACCGGTTCGGTCTTGCTCGTGTTACTCGTCCTTCTAGCGATCGGCCTGTTGCCACACGGATATTTCGAGTCTCAGCCGCTGCCGAATGGCTTTCGGATGGCGATGGAGATGGCAAGATCGTGGATCAAGTGAAAACCGCCCCTTACAGCGAAACGGAGCGGATGGAGCTCAGAGCGGTGGTCCGGCTTTCGAGCGAGATCATCGCTTATTACTGGCCGATGCGGACGTTTGTCCATCATAATCCGCTTCATGGACTCGAAGATCGCCACTTTCATGACGCTGCGGAGCATGCTCAACAAGCGCTCGGAGCCGCCGGCTATCTGCCCAAGGAAATTTTCCGCGACTATTTCAGAGCCGGCCGGATTCTTCCACGCCATCTTAACGCCGCGCTGAAGCCGCTGGCCGAGGAGTATGAAGTTCAGTTGGGCAGCCGGACGGTGAGCCAGTTCGAGGTGCTTCGCTTCCACGTGCTCCAGGGCCTGGACGCGCCGCCCGAAGAGATGCTCGCTGCCCTAATTCGTCGCCGACCTGATCGGCGCGTTATCGAACAGCTGGCGGAGCGCGCTGCCGCCGCGGCGAAAGCGGCAGTGCAAAAAATCATCGAGAAGGAAAGCACGCTCGGGCGAGGTGAGCTACTGGCAACCTGGTGCGATCGCAACCTCGGTACTCAGATCCGAGAACAAATCAATCGAGAATTGATCAAGTGGTGCGAAGCTTTTTTGGACGAAGGCCACGCGACTTGGCCGATGCCCGGCCGGGAGAAGGGCTTTTTCGGCGCCTGGAAGTATCTTGCAGCACGGGAATGGTCCCCTTGCGGGATTAAAGATCATAGCCGAAAACTCGCCCGCTTCCCGGCAGAGGCCGATGGCGCTCTACTCGATAGTTTGACAGCGCTCGGTATCCCGCGCGAGTTCTGGCAGGATTATCTTTCCCTTCATCTCACCGCCTTGCCCGGCTGGGCGGGCTTCATCAAATGGCGCGCCGATCAAAGCGAATACGAGTGGCAGCAGAGTTATCCGGTGGATCTCGTCCAATACCTTGCGGTGCGTCTCTGGTACGAGCGTGAGCTGGTTCAAAAAGCCTGCCGCCAGACGCTTGGCATCGACGGCGCTTTTGGAGCGCTCTCGGCTTATGCACAAACGCTCGGGAGCTCCTCCGGCATGTACAGCGCCGGTGAACCGGGGCGGCGAGCCGCGCTAACGGATGGCTGGCGCCTGGTGGAGCTTGGAAAACTATTAAACGTCAATGCCGCAGTGCTGCTAGATACACCGGCGGAGAATCTGCGGGTCCTGTTGGACTGGATCGAGGGATTCCCCGAGCCGCAGCATGGTCCGGTATGGTTGAAGGCGTTTGAGGCCGGTTACGAGGAAGAACTGCTGGCAAAACTGCAGCCGAATCTCGCAATTCTCAATCAGGTTTCATACCGGGATGAGCCGAAGACGGCCACCGCAACAGTTCGGCCGCAGGCACAGGCAGTATTTTGCATCGACGTGCGTTCCGAACCTCTGCGGCGCCACCTGGAAGCGATTGGCGACTACGAGACATACGGTTTTGCCGGATTCTTCAACGTCCCGATCCGTTACCAGGCCCTTGGAACACATCACGAAACCGACCAGCTGCCGGTGATCGTTAAACCGAAGAATCTGGTGCGTGAAATCCCGCGAACCTATCATGGTCAGGTTCTCTTCAAGCACCGGTCTCGGGCGAAGTTTATCGAAGCCGGACATGCGTTGTTGCATGACCTCAAGGAAAACGTTGCGACACCTTATGTCATGGTCGAGTCTCTCGGCTGGTTTTACACCTTGCCGATTATCGGCAAGACCATTTTTACCGCCGGGTACAGCAACGCCGTCGCTTGGCTCAAGCGCACGTTCTTGCCGACGGTCGCCACGACCCTGACAGTCGATAAGTTGTCGCGCGCTGAAGTAGAGGAGATGCTTGCTGCAGAACAACGCGCAACCGCGCGCCGGGTGCTCCAGGAGAAGTTCGGCGATCGCCATCTTAACTTGTCGCTCGAACGGCTCGAATTTCTGCGCCGCCGCGCCCTCGGTGAGGAGAGCACCACAGAGCCCTCGCCGCAGGCGCGCTCCTATGCTCTTTCCGCGGAAGAAGAAAAGGCCTTTATCGAAGAACTGCGTCGTTCGTACGGTATCAATCGGCGTGCCGCGTTTGCCCGCGCGGAGCGCATTACACGGACCGGTTTTACCTCCAGCGAACAGGCTGCCGCAGTGGAAACCGCTCTGCGGATCATGGGGCTTACGCGCAATTTCGCCAGGCTGGTGCTCTTCTGCGGACATCGCAGCACCTCCGAGAACAATCCCTTCGAAGCGGCCCTGGACTGCGGCGCCTGCGGCGGCAACCCCGGTGGTCCCAACGCACGGGTACTAGCGCTTATGGCCAACAAGCCGCTGGTACGGGAGCAATTGGCGAAGAATGGCATCGTCATTCCGCAGGACACCTATTTCGTTGCCGGGCAGCATGACACGACGACGGATCAGATCGATCTGTTCGATCTGGAAGATCTCCCGGCCACTCATCGCAGGGATTTGCTTCAGCTCGCCCGGGACCTTGAGGAAGCGGGACGCCTTAATAGCCGCGAACGCTGTGCTCGATTTCCGGAGGTGGACGGATCTCTGCCGGCTGCGAAAGCGGCGCGGCAGGTGCACCGGCGAAGCGGCGACTGGAGCCAAGTCCGCCCCGAATGGGGACTCTCGCGCAACGCCGCGTTCATCATCGGCCGTCGAGAGCTGACTCGCGGGGTTGACCTCGAGGGGCGGGTGTTTCTCCATTCGTACGATTACCGAGAAGATCCGGCAGGGCGGCTACTCGAGGTTGTCATGACCGGCCCTCAGACCGTCGGTCAATGGATCAATATGGAGCATTATTTTTCCACCGTCGATCCTGAACACTATGGCAGCGGCAGCAAGATCTATCATAACGTCGTTGGGCGCCTGGGGATCATGGCGGGCCCGCAGAGCGACCTCCGCACGGGACTGGCTTGGCAGACGGTGATGGCCGGCGCGCGGCCGTATCATGAGCCGATGCGGCTGCTTACTTTGATCGAGGCGCCGCGGGAAAGGATCGATCAGGTAGTGCGCGGCCACGGATTGCTTCAGCGGCTTTACGATAACGAATGGATCCGGCTCATCGCCATCGAGCCGGAGAAAGGAACCTTCTATCGCTACACGCCGAAGCGGGGATGGATGCAGCGTGAGACCGTTCATAGGCCAGCTCCTTTCTCTTGCGGAATCTCCATCCATCCCCG
>DATACQ010000359.1:0-3772 GCA_036258955.1 Binatia bacterium | reverse complement strand
GAGTCCGCCGATAACCAGCTCGTTCTCTCCGTCCGTGATGGCGTCGAGGCCGGGAATTCTGCCGATATCGACAACATAGGCGGGCTTGCTGAGCCGCATCTTCAGCAGCGGCATTAAACTTTGCCCGCCGGAAAGAATCTTGACGTCGTCGCGATGCTCAGCCAGATACCTCACCGCATCTTGGAGAGAGCGCGGTGCGTAATACTCGAAGGGAGCTGGAATCATCTTCTAAAAAGTCCTTCGCTCGTTCTGCGGATTGTTATTGGCCAGACGCCACACCGCTTCGGGCGTAAGTGGCAAATCACACACCTTCACACCGAAGGGCTGCAGCGCGTCCTCTACGGCGCTAGCGATCGCAGCCGGCGATGGAATTGCGGCGCCTTCTCCCGCGGCCTTCTGGCCAAGCGGTGTATACGGGGACGGCGACGGTTTATGAACGATTTCGACCCGCGGAGTCTCTGCGGTGGAGCACTTGCCATAATCCAAATACGTGATCGTTAGCGGCTGGCCGTCCGCGCTGTACATGAAACCCTCGCCGAGGGCGACGGCGATGCCGTGCGCCGCGGAGCCATAGATTTGACCGTTGACAACGTCGGGATTTATCACCGTGCCGTTGTCGCCGACGATCAAATACCGGAGTACATGGACTTGCCCGGTGTTCTTATCGACCTCGACCACAGCCGCGTGCGCGCCGGCGGAGAACGTAAACTGCGCGCGCACCAGACGATCGGCGCCCGGAACGATGTTGGGATAGGCGTGGGGGAAGGTGTAATAGAATGTCGCCTGTAAACCGGCTTCCATGCCTTCCGGCAGAAGATGCTGATTGTTGTAGACGATCCGGCCCAGCTCGGCGAACGTGATCTTTTTCGCCACAGAGCCGGGGACATGAACAACGCCATTCTCAATGCGCAACTCTTTTACGTCTGCCTGTAGAACATGAGCGGAGAGCGCGAGAATCTTCTCGCGCAGTTTGTGGGCCACGCCGTGGACCGCGCCGATATCATAAAGATGAAAATTATTGCCGCTGTTCGCTGCGGCTACGCCCCAGGGCGAGAGGTCGCTGTCAAAGGGAATGGTCGTGCTGATCTGGTCGGGAGTGGTCCCGAGGATCTCGGCTGCCACCTGCGCCGTGGTAGTTTCGTGCGCTTGGCCGCAATTGGGTGAACCGAGGTGCAGGCTGATGGTGCCGTTTTTTTCCACCTTGAGGGTCGCACCGTTGACGCCGCCGGAACCGGGCGGTTCCTTCATCTCGGGAAAGATCGCCATATCGCGCGCCGCATTGCGCCCGCCCGGCTCAACACCGATAACGACGGAGATGCCGATAAGCCGGCCTTTTTCCCGCTCGCGCTTCTGCTCTTCCCTAAGCTTGTCATACTCGATCCTTTCCAACAGGGTGGACAGGAGACCGGGATAGTCGCCGCTGTCATAGACATTTCCGCTGATTGTGCGATAGGGCATTTCAGTGGGTTGAATCAAGTTCTTTCGCCGCACTTCGATAGGACTTAGATTCAGGGCTTGAGCGACCCGATCCATCATGCGCTCCCAGATATAGCACATGCCGGGTTTCCCGATGCCGCGGTTTGGGATCACCGGACATTTGTTGGTCACGACGGCCAGTCCTTCCATGGCGATGGCAGGCGTGCGGTAAGTGTTGGAAAGATTGTTGAGCTTATTGGTGAAATGAATCGTCAGAGTACTGATGGAGCCGCCGACGTCGTCATACTCTTTAAAACGCAGACCCAGCACCGTTCCGTCATTCTTCACCGCGGCTTCCGCCTCGATATCCTGGGCACACGCGTGTCCGCCGGCCATCATATGCTCGGTCCGGTCTTCGATCCATTTTACGGGTCGACCGGTTTTCATCGCCAGCAATGAGATGAGGACGACGTATTTGCGGATGAGGTGAATCTTTTGGCCGAAGCCGCCTCCGACGTCGGGAATAATCACGCGGACATCTTGCAGACCCAGTGCTTCGCGCACCCCATCGTAGATAACTTCCGGAACCTGCGCGGTCACCCAGACTGTGAGTCTTTTACTCGCGGCATCGAAAGAAGCGATCACCACAAACGGCTCGAGGGGCGTGGAGCTATAGCGGTGGATTTTCAAATTTTCTTTAATCACACGATCGGCGGAGCTGAACGCGCCATCGATGTCGCCATAGGTCAAGGAACCGTTCCACGCCAGATTGCTGCCTAGTTCGTCGAAGAGCACCGCTGATGAGGGCTTGATTGCCTCGCGCACATCGACTACGGCTCGCAGCGGCTCATATTCAACTTGAACCAGTTCGAGCGCATCCTCGGCAGTGCCGCGGTCACGTGCCGCAATCGCGCCGACCGGTTCGCCGACGTAGCGGACTCTTTCGATGGCGCCGGCGTACTCGTCGATCTGTCGCTTGAGGCCGGCGGCGTAGCGCCCCGGCTTAAACGGCTTGGTGTTTTTTTTCACATCGTCGGGCGTGACTACGGCAAACACATTCGGATTGTTTAGTGCCTCCGAAGCATCGACGGAAACAATCCTGGCATGCGCATGGGGGCTTCTGAGGATCATCGCCTGGAGCATGCCGGGCAATTGAAAGTCGTCCGTATAAAGGCCGCGCCCTGTCACATGCCTCGGGCCTTCTTTGCTGCGCGCGCGAGCGCCGATGAACTTATTTTCAGCCATATTTTTCGATTTGGAGTATTAGAAACGGTTGAGAGAACTACGTGAGAAATTTGCTCGCGCCAAGACGCCAAGGCGCAAAGTTAAAAATTTCCGAAACACTGCGTCTTTGCGCCTCTGCGCGAGTCATTCTTTTCCGATTCTCGGATCGCACAACTGAACGGAAAATTCGACTATCTTCCTGGCAATAGTTAAAAGCTCGGCTGAGAAAGAAAACACAAAGTAGAGACTCATTATTTGTCACTCATTTGTTTTGCGGCTTCTTTGACCGCATCGACAATCTGCACATAACCGGTGCACATGCACAGATTGCCTGCGAGCGCCTTGCGAATCTCTTCTTCGTTCGGGTCCGGGTTACTCTGCAGAAGCGCGTGGCTGGTGATCACCATGCCCGGGGTGCAATAGCCGCATTGGAAGGCGTAATTCTTAACGAAAGCTTCTTGTACCGGATTGAGCTCGCCGTCTTTGGCCAGCCCCTCGACGGTGGTTACCTCCCGGCCGTCGGCTTGCACCGCCAGCTGCAGGCATGATTTGACTACTTTGCCGTCGAGTAAAATCGAACATGCGCCGCACTCGCCCACGACACAACCCACGTGAGCACCCGTCAGGCCGATCTCCTCGCGCAAGAAATGCACAAGCAGTTGCCGCGGCTCGACGTCCTCCTCGTATAGCCGCCCGTTGATAGTGACCCGGATGGTTTTTTTCATAGAAATGGAGACTAGCCTTTGCCCATGAGTGAATCAAGCAACCTTCGTAAGGACCGTTGCAACGTGCCGCTACGGCTGCCGATGCTTGCCTCCTCAGAGCTTCGAAATATCGATCTGCTCGACCGTGTAGCCCTCGTCTCGCCAGGCGCGAACGGCATCGGCGGTACCGCCGGCGCCGTCGCCGGAATTGCCGTTCCAGACGGTAATCAACACTGGCTCTTCATCGAGCAGCTTGGCTTTAGCTATAGCCTCTTCGATAATCCTCGCGTTGCATGCGCCGTAGGCGTCAGGTTGCTTGTCTTCCGGGGGAACTTCAGACGACAGCTCGATCACTTCAACATCTCTTAAGGCTTTATCAAAACGCCCGTCCCAGCCATAGCCGACCGATGTGAGCTTAAACTGTTGGC
>DATACQ010000358.1:0-4808 GCA_036258955.1 Binatia bacterium | reverse complement strand
GGCGCGTTGTTGGATCCAGTCGGTTATATCAGTATCCGCCGGGCCGCCTTCAGGCGGGTTGTACTTGAAGCCCCCATCAGCCGGCGGGTTGTGCGACGGCGTCACGACGATACCGTCGGCGAAACCTGTTGGCTTGCCTCGGTTGTGTACCAAGATCGCGCGCGAAACTGCCGGCGTCGGGGTAAAACCGTCATCGCGCTGGATGACCGTGGTAACGCCATTGGCGGCGAGAACCTCCAACGCGCTTCGCTGCGCCGGGCCGGAAAGCGCGTGTGTATCTTTACCCATGAACAGCGGCCCTGAGATATTTTCCCGGCTACGGTACTCGCAAATCGCCTGGGTGATGGCAAGAATGTGTGCTTCGTTGAGAGTGCCATCGAGTGAGCTACCGCGGTGGCCACTGGTACCGAAGCTAACCAGTTGACGCGGGTCTTCAACATTGGGGCGCCGCTCGTAGTAGGCGTTTTCGAGCTTTGCAACGTCGATCAAGAGCTCGGCGGGCGCGGGCTTACCCGCCAGAGGATGAATGGGCATCGCTCATCCTTTCTTATAGTAAATAGCGCCTGAGGCGCGAGGGTTCACGCTTATTTATACAACGCGACCGGCACGGCTCCTAGGATAATGGTCGCTTCGCTCCCGTTTCAAACGTTCCAGATGTTGCCACGTTCTAACCGTTAAGTGGGCAAGACCCTGCGAGGGTTCAAGCGTTCAAAAGTTCAAGGTTCAAGGGTTGAAAACATAAAGGTTCAGGGCAGCCATTCAAGGCGATCAAGTTCATAACGGCTTGTACGTTGAACTTCGAACCGCGGTTGCGCGGCAGCGCGTCAGAGATGTTGCAGGACCGGCATCACCTGTTCGGCGAACAGCCGCATATTCTTGAGCGCCAGCTCCTGAGGCATGCCGCCAAAGTGAAACGTGCCCGAAAAGGTAGTGATCCCTGCTTCTTCATGCCAGCGCCGAATGATATCAGTGCAGCGCTCCGGATCACCGACTATAATGAAGCCGCGCGCCATGTCCGAGCCGATATCGCGGCTGGTGAGCTTGCGATCAGGATCTACAGCGTGGTGAATGTCGCTGTAGTTTTTCATATAAGGACCCGCCTCGCGCACGCCGCGTTCATAGCTATCCGATACGTAGATGTGAAACTTGCCTAGGACTTCCCGGCCGACGAAATCGTGACCTGCGCGCGAGAGCGCGTCGCGGTACAGCTTGACGAGCTCCCGCAAAGCATCGGCGGATGGGTGCACGAAAGGCACTGTCATCAAGTCGTAACCTTTCGTGCCCGCTTCGCGAAAGGTCTCTTCACTGCGCGTCGCGCCGACCCAGATGCGCGGGTGCGGGCGCTGGATCGGTTTGGGCAGAACGTTGACGTTTTCGTAAGTGTAAATCCGTCCATGAAAATTCACCGGCTCATCGGACCACGCCTGGCGGATGATCTCGGCGCTTTCGATAAACCGCAAGGTGGCGTCGTCTCGGCTCGCTCCGAACTTGCGATACTCCACCGGTTCGCTGCCCTTGCCAATGCCGAAATCCAAACGTCCGCCTGAGACGATGTCCGCCATTGCGTAGGATTCGGCCAGCTCTAAAGGGTCGTGCAATGGCAGAACGGCAACTGCGACGCCCAAACGAATGCGCGATGTCTTACCGGCAACGGCCGAGAGGAAAGTCGGGGGGTGCGGCAGAATGCCGCCGTAACCGCCAAAGTGATGTTCCGTGACCCAGGCCTGATCGAAACCAAGTTTCTCGAATTCTATTATTTGATCGAACAATCGCCCGTAATAATCAGGCACGCTCCCGTCAAGCTCGGGAGAATAGGTCGGCAGAATATGTGCGCCGAATTGCATGAATATTCAGCTAACAGCCCCAGCAATGCATCTTTCTCATCCCTTTTTGCAAGCTGAGAGCTGATCACTCTCAGCCGTTCACGTCTACTGAACCAGCACTTTTTTCATTTTGGCCAGGACGGCCGGCGGCGTATTCATAATCGTTTGCACCACCTGGGTCACTTGCTCTCCACTGCTCGGGCTGAATTCGATTTTGATTTTCTTGGCGTCAGCCAGAAACTCGGCGTCCATGAAAGTCGCCCAGAAAGCTTTGCGTAATGCAGCCAACCGGTCTTTAGGAACCTCGGGACCCACCACGTAGGGATTGGTAATCTGCGACGGCGCATGCATCGCGCGCAGTAGCTGGCGCGCTTCTTCATTCTTGGCGACTGTCTCGGCTGCGGGAACGCCTTTCATAAGGAAATGGTCCGGCGTCTTGTCACCCATGATAAGAATCGGTTTTATCACGCCGGCATCGATCAACTGCAAATGCCTGCCAGTGGTCAACATAGCGAGCCAGCTCGCGCAGTAGCCGTCCACCTCTTTTGCCTCCGTCGCATTCACGATGGCGGCTACCCCCTCGAAGCCACGCACCAGTTTCATTTGCAGGCCGAACGCAGCATTGATAATCGCGGGAGTATCATAAATCGTGCTGCCTGGCGCCATTGTGCCGACGGTGAAAGGCTTGCCGTCAAGAACATCCTGGAAAGCGGCAACTGCCGAGTCCGTGCGCGCGACGCATGCGATGGGCGCGTTGATAGCGCTGCCGACCCATTGGAATTTGGCCGAGTCGAACTGAATGCCCGGCGCGCCCAGCGCCTGGCGCAACGGAAAAGTCTCGCCGAAGGAGCCTATGACCGTGCCGTCCTTCGGCTCTGAATTGTACACCGCGTTAGCAGCAATCAGACCGCCGGCGCCTGGCCGCGGCTGCACGATCATTACCGGATGACCGGATATAAAGCGCGGCATATGTTTGGCAATCAACCGCGAATAGATGTCGTAAGTGCCGCCGGCCCCGGAGCCAATGACGACCCTGATCGTTTTGCCGCGGTAAAAATCGCCGACCGCCTTCTCGTCGTAGGATCTCTTCTCCGCTCTTTCCGGCTGAGCGGTTGCCTCACCCAGCACGAGTACGGCAAGAATCAAGACGCATAAGGCAGCGCGGAGGTGACGGCTAGACATTTACGGCTTCCTTTCCGGACGCAACTCAGCTATCGAAAACAGCGGATCCGGCGCTAAAAAAGGATCGTTTTCAGCTTCGCCAGAATGGCTGCGTCGAGTTTGAAGATGTCATCCACAGTCCGCTTCATCTCTTCAGCAGTTACGGGCGCCAAGCCAATCTTTGCTTTGTCCGCCTCTGCAATGAATTCGGGATCCTTCACGGTCTCTTGCAACGCTTTCTGCAGGAGTTGCGCCCGGTCTGCCGGCGTCGCCGGCGGCAGCGCGAGGGTTTTGGTTATCTTGCTTGGGAAATGAATGCCGACCTCGATCAATTGCTTGGCTTCGGGAGTTTTGGCCAAATCTATCGCGAGTGGCACACGAGGCAGATCCGGGAACGGTTTGGGCACCGTCTGAAGCACAACCACGACTGTCCCGGATTCTATGGCTTTCTGCCATGTGCCCCGCATGGAATCCCAACCCCAGGTGGTACCGTCGATCTCGCCGCTTTCGGTGGCGAGCCGCATGTCTGCCGTCCCCTTGTACCCGGCGATGATCTGAATGGGTAAGTTAAGCGCCGCTTTAATAACTTTGATCACGTTGTCAGTGCCGAATGCTCCCGGACCGGTGGTGCCAAGCTTAACCGGGGTTTTCGCCGCAAACCATTTTTCCATGCTCGTAATCCCGCTCGCCTTTGACATAGCGATGGCGCTTTCATCCCGCGCCACAGCGCCGACATAGACAAACTTCTGGGTATCGAGCTCAATGCCTGGCTGTCCCATCACTTGATTGAAAGCGAATCCGCCGCTGAAATGACCCATCGTGAGGCCGTCCGGTTTTGCTATCTTGTAAATGTGATTGGCGGCGAGCAAACTTCCCGCCCCAGTCATGTTCTCCACGAGAATCGTCGGACGTCCGGGGATATGTTTTGGCATATGCCGGGAAAGCATGCGCGCCAACGCATCGTAACCGCCGCCTGGCGAAAAGCCGACGATGATGCGCATGGTCTTTCCTTCATAGAAATCCGACTGCGCCAAGGAACGGCTGGCGTCCCCCGCCGTGTACGCTAGGGCGAGAGCCAGCGTGAGAAATAGTTTTGTCACTTCGAGTCTCCTTCGTTTAGGGGCATACCGGCACGGCCGGCTTCTTCTGGGCCATGAAAAGCCTCACGCGCGTGGTTCCGAACCTAATTAAAACTGAATGGCGCGTCAAACAAAAACGACTGTTGAAAAGCTCTCTCGGAGTCGTTCGAGGGGCTTCAGGACGAACGGAGAGTTTTCATATGCGTGACGATTCGTTCATAATGAGGCACTCGAAACGTGCCGAATCCTTTTTCAAAGACCTGAAAAAGCTTGGCTCCGCCCGAAGACGGATTATCTACTGCAGTGGCTCTCAACCCTGGCGTGTGTTCGCGCCGCTCCTGCCAATCCGGCGAGCAAGCTTCTGCTTGGACATGCATGACGAGCGGTATAAACGACCTGCAGTGTAGGACGACACGACGGTCCCCCGCCACGCGCCAAGATTTTCATTTATTTCGCCTCCTGACGGTACAAAACGCCGTCGTCTCTGCTATAATTGCGACGTTTATGAACCTTCCAACCGTAAGAGTAGGGTCCTCTGATAACACGTACATCATTGTCTCTCTATCGAACGATTAAGCTCACCTCTCGCGCGATCCGTTTTAGCGCTTCTGCAAAAGTTGGCGAGGATTCGCAAGCTGCGAGCGATAATCCGAAGATAAGAAAACTGGTTTTCACGGAGCTGTAAAAAAGATGGCCAAACCGATGCCCAAATCCGATGCGGCTGACACGTCCCAAAATACAGAGC
>DATACQ010000357.1:0-7428 GCA_036258955.1 Binatia bacterium | reverse complement strand
GATTTTACCGCTGACCGTGCCTGAAGCCGCTTGCGCGTTCGTCGCCGGTGGGCTTTCAGCTGGAATCTCTGCGAGCACTTTGGCCACTTCGTTCCGTTCAGCGCCTGGAGGCATCATGTTTAGAAGTTTTTCGAAAATCTCTTTAGCGCCGGCGTAATCATTTTTCTCGCGGTACAGGACCATTCCTTTGCCCCACAGCGCTAACGGAAAGTTCGGCGCGGCGGCCAGTGCCTTTTCGAAAGCCATTGCGGCTCCGTCGCCATGACCCGCCTGCACGAGAATAAAGCCCATATAGGAATGGGCCTCAGGCTGGTTTGGTTCGTGCGCCAGGACTTGTTTGAAGCTATCGATGGCTTTGCCAAAATCCTGCTGGGCAAAAGCTTGTTTTCCTTCCTGGAGCAATCTTGCCGTTGCAGCGCCACCGGTGCCGGTCATGAAATCGCCCGTGATTGTGTCCTGTTCCGAGGTGCGCGGACGCAGCGATTGCGTCAACAATATTCCCAACGCAAGCCCGAACAGCAATAAAAACGCTCCGCCGGTTGCGAGCTGCCAGCGGCGAAACCTTGGCTGGCTCTCCTGCTTTTCTTTTTTGCGGCGCGGCAGAGGTTTGTCTTCTTTGGGGGATTTTGTGGCGGGTGCGGGCAGCACCGCGAGTTTCTCCACGATCGAAGCCGCCTTCAATTCAATCTCATTTCGCAGAGCGGTGAAATCGCTTTCAGAGTGTTTGCCTGCCTGATAATCGAATTCGAGGTCGCGGAACTCGGCCGCCAGGCGCGCCCGCTCGAGCAGCAATTCGGCGCGCGCGCTGGTATCCTCGCTATCCGCAGTTTCGAGATCCTCGCGCAGTAGGTGAGTCTCTAGTTGCGCTGGGTTCACGGCCATCGTACTGCTCGGCACCGCAGGGGTTTTCCGCTTGGCCCAGCGCCGTATCAACCACAACGCGGTTAGCATTCCCGCGCTGAGCGCTATGTACGGCAACACCCAGAGGAGCAGGCTCACGCCACTAGCTTTGGGTTTCAGCAAAACCCACTCGCCGTACTTCGATACAAAGAATTCTCTAACTTCTTGCGGCGTCCGGCCCGCCTGGAGTTGCTCGCGCACAATGGCGCGCATCTGCTGCGCCATCTCCGACGGGGAATCGGCGACCGAAAGATTCTGGCAGACCACGCAGCGGAGTTCCGCCGCTAGCATGCGGGTTTGATCTTCGAGGTCGGGCGGATCGGCGGCCGCAACGGGAATGCCTATGATCAAAACGAAAAATAAAGAGATAAAAGGTACAAGAGCCGTCAAATGCGTCCTCTCCCAGCGAGAGCGAATGGACTTGAGCCGATTACCAGAAACCTGGATTCCCGTTTGTGCGGGAATGCCGGACACGAGGGCTTTCGCGCTAAGTATCACGGTTGTCACTCGCGGGATCTGCCGATGTTAACGTACTTGCTGGTAGTCACCTTTGCCCTCCTGGGCAGTGACGATGCCCTTGAGAGCTTCGGCCAACTTGGTTTCGACCATTTCGGCGCGGATACCGCCGGTGTGTTTGTAGGTGATGCGGCCGTCAGCATCGATGAAAAAACTTTCCGGTAGACCCCAGACGCCGTAGTCGATTGCGATCTTGCCACTCGGGTCGCGGCCGTTGGGATAAGTGATATCGAACTCTTCTAAAAAACTCCGCGAATTTTCATCGCTGTCTTGAAGAGCCACGCCGATATACACGACATTTTGATCTTTGACTTTGCGCCAGGCCGCTTCCAGGTCCCTCGCCTCGGCCCTACACGGGGGGCACCAGGATGCCCAAAAATTTAAAAATACCGCTTTCCCCCGTAGGTCGTCTGACTTGAGCACGGTGCCGTCGAACAACGTCAAAGTAAACGGCGCGGCGGGTGTGGCAATGAGGGGCGAGCGGATATAGCGCGCATCGCGCATGAACCCGTAAGCGAAAAGCGCCAGGAAAGGCGCGATAATCAGCGTGGTGATGGCTAAGCGGCGCCAGGGCATGACTTGTCCTCGACGTGCTCGGAACGGCGGATGCCGGATTTCACATTGCGAAGCTCAGCGACCGCAGGAGCTTCCTGTGCGGCAGCTTTGGCCATCGGCACGATGCAAATCAAAGTTCCGATAGCGATGATAAAGCCGCCGATCCAGATCCATACGACTAATGGCCGCACAAGAACTTTGATGGTGGCTTCGTTGCGATCGAGTTCGCTGAACCCCGAAAGAATCAGATAGAAATCTTCGCGCAAATTGCTCAGATGAGTTGCCCGGCCGATGGGCGACTGTTGGGTCGGAAAGAACTTTAGAGCCGGTCTCAGTAGCCCCTCCTCTTGCGCGCCGTGAAAGACCCGAAAACTGCCTTCCACCCGCCGATGCGTCGGTTGTTGCGTGGCATGAAGCCCTTCGAATTGCACCCGGTAATCGCCTACCGCAAGGCTTTGACCGAGACCAAGAGTCGCTTCGCGCTCGCGGCTGTAGGTCATGGAACCGGCGATGCCGAGCATGATTAAGACCACACCCAGATGTACGATCAAACCACCGTAGCGTCGCTGATTGCGCCGCGTGAGAGTCACTACCCCGCGCAGTACTCCTTCTGCGGCAATGCGCCGGCGCGCGCGCAGGGCCAAAGCCGTGTCAAACAGTATGGTGGCGACAACGAATGCGAGCAAGGTGAAACCGAGGAGCGGCAGGAATTCGTCTATTTTCCAAACGAATAAACCAAGCGCAATGACGAATGAAGCGACGGCGGGCCAGAGAAAATTGCGTCTGAGATTGTCCCAACTGGCGCGCCGCCAGGCGATCATGGGTCCCACGGCCATGAGAAAAACCAAGAACAGAAAAATCGGCACGGTCACGGCGTTGAAATAAGGCGCGCCGACGCTCACTTGAACCCCGGCAACAGCTTCGGAAATCAACGGAAAGATCGTGCCAAGAAAAATCGTGAAAAGGGCCGAAACGAGAACGATGTTGTTGAGCACGAAAGCGGACTCGCGGCTCACCATGGAATCGAGCTCCGGCTGTCCCTTCAACAGGTCGGAACGGTAGGCTAGAAGACCGAAAGAGCCGAGCAACACGAAAGCAAGAAAACCCAGAAAAACCGTTCCCACCGGACCGGACGAAAACGCGTGAATGGATGACAAGATTCCTGATCGGGTCAGAAAAGTCCCAAAGATCGTCAGGCTAAAGGCAATAATAATGAGCGAAAGATTCCAAACTTTGAGCATGCGGCGACGCTCTTGAACCTGCACGGAATGTAGAAATGCTGTTGCCGGCAACCAGGGCATGAACGCCGCGTTTTCTACAGGATCCCACGCCCAGTAGCCACCCCAACCCAACACATGGTAGGACCACCAGGCGCCCACTAGGTTTCCCGCCGTCAAAAAAAACCAGGCGGTGATGGTCCAGCGACGGGTTGTGACGATCCAAGCTTCATCGACTTTGCCGATAATGAGCGCGGCCATGGCGAAAGCGAAGGGCACTGTCAGCCCCACGAACCCGGTGTAGAGCAGCGGCGGGTGGGTCATCATGTTGGCGTCTTCGAGAAGCGGATTAAGCCCGCGGCCATCCGCCGGCACAGGTATGAGAGTCTCGAAAGGATTGGAAACAAAGCCGATAACGCCGAGGAAAAACACTGAGACCATGGAAAAGATCATCAATACCCAAGGCATCAGCTCGCGGTGACGATGGCGATAAATCCAGGCAACGATCGCCGAGAAGATGATCAGAATCCATTCCCAGAGAAGTAATGAGCCTTCTAGAGCACCCCAGAGGCCGGTGATCCGGTAGTAGAGCGGCGTTGCTCTGGTGGTGTTAAAGGCGACGTAGCGAATTGAAAAGTCTGTCGTGACCAGGGCAAAGATCAGCGAAGACGCGGCCAATGTCACGAACACAAACTGTCCAAGAATCGCTGCGCGGGCGCCAGCGAAGCAGCGCTCGCGTCCGAACCGGGAGCTCAAAACCGGGCTTACGACACCCCAGAGCGCGCAGAGAAACGCTAGGATGATACTGATATGGCCAAGTGCGGCTGTCACTTATTCGTTATTTGTTGGGCGGGAACAAAGCTCTTCGGATAGCTTTCGTTGACCTCACCGTGCGGGCTGTATTCTTCGGCATGTTTGGCCATGATCGTAGTTGCGTGAAAGACGCCGTCGGAGCCGATGCGGCCTTCCACCACCGCGCCTTTCCCCTCGGTAAAAAGATCGGGCGGAATACCTTTAAACAAAACCGGAATAGCCGCCGTTCCGTCGCTGAGTTCGAACCGGTAAGTGAGATTTTTGACATCGGCATCTAAGGAGCCTTTCACGACCATACCGCCCATGCGCAGGAATTTGTCTCGCGAGTTGGCCTCTTCCGCCTTGAGCTCCGAAGGCATTTTAAAATAGACCATCGCTTCTTGCATGCCCCCGTACATAATATAGGCGAGCGCGCCCGCGATGACGAGGCCGCCGATCAGAAAGCGTTTACGCTTTTTCATGATGCGAGGACTCCTTGACATCGCTCAGGAGCTGTAACTCGTCTTGCGCCATTCGATAGCGCCGCTTCAATGAAAGGGTGTAGAGCAAAATCGCGCCCCATACGATGCCATAAGCCAAAATAACATACCCCCACATGGGATCGCTTACCTCAAATTCAGACGCCGAGTTTCAATCTCTTGCCGCATTTCACCTATCCGCAGGCGAAGAGAAAGTAAATAAAAATAGAGCAGGAGAAATGCAACGAAATTGATCGCGAGCGCAGCCAGCAATTCCGGGTGGATGTTCTCCCAGGGTGCTTTGTCCGGGCGCAGAATCGAAGGCGGCTGGTGCAACGTGCGCCACCAATAAACTGACATATGAATCAGCGGTATATCGAGAAATCCGATGATCCCCAAGATCGCCGCCGCCGAGGCCGCCCTGGGCTGGTCCTCGATGAGCGCGCGCAGCATCAAATAGCCGACAAATATTAATAACAAGATCGCCGTAAGCGTCAAGCGCGCATCCCAGGTCCACCAAACGCCCCAAGTGGGACGTCCCCAGATAGAGCCTTCGACGATCGTCAAAGCTGTGAAAAGGACTCCGATCTCGGCGGCGCTATGAGCCAGGTTGTCATCCCGCCGCTCTCTTTTCCATAGGTAGAGACAGCTAGCGACGAATACCAAGAAGAAGGACAAATAAGCGACCAAAATGCTCGGGATGTGCAGGTACATGATGCGCTGGGAGTCGCCCTGAAAAGCGTCAGGTGGCGCCTTAATCAAGCCCCAATAAAGCCCGGCGATGATCATCACGAGCGTGATCGCTCCGAGGATCCCCTTAGATTTTTTTCTTGTGCCCTGCGGCATTGTCACTCGCCATCAAACGTCAAGAGCCCAATCGAAGATCAAAATTCCTATGGTAAGGAATATCACATCAAATCCAATCAGAAGGCGCAACCAGGAGAGCGCGTCGCCCAAATCCCCAAGGCGCAGCAATGCTACCATAGAGCGAATCGTTGCGAGAATCACGGGTACCATGAGCGGAAACAGCACCAGCGGCAACAGTATCTCGCGCGCCCGGGCTTTGAGGGTTATGGCAGACAGGATCGTGCCGAGCACGCAGAATCCAATTGTGCCAAGAAAAACGATCAGAAATAGTCCGGGTACGGGCCGCCAAGACGGCAGGCTGAAAAGGATCCAGAAAAGCGGCATCACCACCAGCTCCACCAGCACCATCAAGACAATGTTGAAGCAAGTCTTGGAGAGAAACAGGGCACCGCGATCCATGGGGGACATCAAGAGAGCATCGAGACCGTGGTTCTCGCGCTCGGCTTCGAATAGCTGGGTTAAACCCAGCGTGCCTGTGAACAGAAAGGCGAGCCACAGTAAGGCGGGCGCCAGTTCGCTCACCCGGTCGGCGGACAGGTCAAAAGAAAAATTAAAGACAAACAGCAGCAGCGCGCCAAAAAAAAACATGGTCATCAGGCTTTCGTGGCGGCGCAGTTCCAGAACCAGGTCTTTACGCAGCAGGAGCCATGTATGACGCACCAGTATCATCGGCGCGCGCCCGGTGAGAAAGCGCTGAACGCGCGGTTGAAGCTGTCCCAGGGATCGCGGCGCGGTTCATCGAAGATGATTTTGCCTTGCTCCAGGATGATCGCGCGGCTGCAAAACTCGAGAACCCGGGCGACGTGATGCGAAGCGACCATCACGACGCACCCATTCTCCGCTTGCTTTTTGAGAAAAGTTTCCAGAAGATCGACGCCGCCGCCGTCCAAAACTCCATACGGTTCATCGAGCAGCAGGATGCGTGGCTTGAGAAGTGTCCACTTGGCAATGGTCAGGCGAAATTTCATGCCGCTGGAGAGAGTTCGAGTGAATTCGTCGGCCCAGCGCCCCAATCCCACGGCTTCCAACGTTTGATCGATCGCCGTCTGCGAGGGCGGAGGGTCACCCGGCTTGTCGTACAGGGCCGTGAAGAACTTCAGGTTCTCCCGCGCCGTGAGGTTTTCATAGAGATGCTCGCCGGGAGCGAGCAACCCGATTGCAGCGCGGTCCTCGAGCGACGTTCGGGTCAGCGGTACGTTGTCGAAACGGATCTCGCCACGGGTCGCATAAATCAGCCCGGCCAGCAGTTTCAACAGAGTGGTTTTACCGGCGCCATTGGGGCCGAGCAGTGCGACCCGCTCGCCGCCGGTTATCTGGAACTCCAGATCTTTGAGCGCCCAAAAATAGCCATAGGCTTTGGCGAGTTGATGCACCGTTACGCGCAACGGCGTGTCCTGGGGCAGACGGTGGTTTTTACTAAAGCAGAAATGGTTTGAAGAACTATAGTGAGCCAAGCGCAAGGATTCAAGCACCAAGCAGCCGCGCGAAGAGTCGGGGTTGACAATTCGGGCATGCTAACTCATTTAACTAACTACATGACAAAGCGGGCTGTGTGTGTCTCAAGGAGGAGAAGATGAACCCCGTCGTTGCGGTTACGGGATTTTGGGATGCCTTTACTACGAAGATTGCCGTGTTCTTGCCCAACTTGTTGTTTGCGATTGCCATCATGTTCCTGGGTTGGGTGGTCTGTAACATCATCAAGCGGGTGGTTGTGCGGCTGCTCAAGCTTATGCATTTCGATGGACTGGCAGAACGCGCCGGCATCACAAAGGTTTTGGATCGCGGCGGCATCAAGCAAACTCCCTCTGAATTGCTCGGCCTGTTGGCGTTCTGGTTCCTCTTTTTAATTGCAATCGTTACGACCCTGGAGACCTTAAATCTAAGCGGTGCCACCGATACCTTACACGCGATTTATTTATACATCCCCAAGATCGTAGCAGCGCTGGTGACGCTGATTTTGGGTCTCTATTTCGCAAATTTTCTTGAAAGCGTGGTTCGTACTTCTTGCGCCAATGCGGGCTTGCGCCAAGCCGATGCTATCGGCCGCTCCGCGTATTTGGGCACCGCGATCTTCGTTATCGCCGGCATTTTCGAAATTCTCG
>DATACQ010000356.1:0-1687 GCA_036258955.1 Binatia bacterium | reverse complement strand
GTTTTGATACCTTTCACGCCCGGTATTTCCGATATACGTAAGGCCAAAATCGATCAACCCAGCATACTGATCTCGGCCGACGGCAAGCGTCTCGCGACTCTGAAACCGATGAACCGCGAGTGGGTCCGGCTCAATCAGGTCTCGCCGCATGTGATCAATGCGCTGATCGCCACGGAGGATCACCGCTTTTACCGACATTTCGGAATTGACTGGCGGCGCATCGCAAGCGGCCTTGCGCGCGCCTTGATCGGCGATATGCAAGGCGGTTCGACGCTTACTCAGCAGCTCGCGCGCAACCTATACCCCGAGGAAATCGGCCGGCAACGAACGATCACACGGAAGATCAAGGAGACCATCACGGCCATCAAGATCGAGTACACGTACACCAAAAAGGAAATCCTGGAAGTTTATCTGAACAGCATGCCGTTCTTGTACAACGCATTCGGCATCGAGATGGCCGCCCGTACTTACTTCGATAGGCCCGCGAGCCGGCTTAATGTGCTCGAAAGCGCGACGCTGATCGCGATGTTAAAAGGCACCAGTTACTACAACCCGGTTCTCAATCCCGAGCGCGCGTTTAACCGGCGCAACGTCGTGCTCTCGCAGATGGTCAAGCACGGCAAGTTGAGCCAGGCAGATTTTGAAACGCTAAAAACCAGACCGATACGCCTCGATTTCGAACGCCAGCAAGAACCCATTGGCCCGGCCCCTCATCTGGCCACGCACATTCGTAAATGGCTGATCGATTGGGCCGATCGTAACGATCTCAATATTTATTCCGACGGTCTGAGGGTGCACACCACCATCGACTCGCGTCTGCAGGCGGTTGGCAATCACGTCGTAAAGCGCCAAATGGACGCCTTACAAGCGGTCGCCGACGTGGAGTGGGGGTTGAGTTCCGGGCAATTGCTATCTTCGAATCCTAATTCTTACATCGAAAGGCGGCGGAATGTGCAGCCCTTCGCATATTTTTGGAAGACCAAGACCGGCCTGCTGGACACTTTCATCCGGGAATCCGCGGCGTACCGCGCTTCCATTGCCGCGGGCGAAGAGCCGGAACGGGTACTGGCGCAGTTGAAGAAGAATAACGAGTTCATGACCAAGCTGCGCGCCGAGAAAACCCGTTTGCAGGCGGGTTTTGTGGCGATCGATCCGGCATCGGGCGAAATAAAGGCATGGGTCGGCAGCCGTGATTTCAAAATCGACCAGTACGACCATGTAGCGCAAGCCAGACGGCAACCCGGTTCCACTTTTAAGCCGTTCGTTTACGGGGCGGCTCTGGAGGACGGCATGTCGCCCTTCAAGCGCTTCACGGATCAGGTCGTTGAAATTCCCCTGCCAAACGGTTCGATATGGCGCCCCGCCGATTCCTCGGCGCCGAGCGGCCGAGCCATGACGGCGCGTGACGGTCTCGTATACTCAAAGAACACGATCACCGCACAGGTGATGCAGGAAATTGGACCGAGAAAAACGGCCGACCTTGCGCGCAGAATGGGAGTTACCCAGAGTAAGCTCGACGAAGTACCGGCGCTGGCGCTCGGGACCAGTCCCGTGACTCCGCTGGAAATGGTCTCGAGCGCCAGCGCCGGTACTTCGTCGAGCTTACTCTGGGTAACTCCCATTCTGCGCGCAAGGTCGGCCGTTTTTCTCGGTCCAATTCCCTGCATCACCTGTGCGGTGATCGTGT
>DATACQ010000355.1:0-15415 GCA_036258955.1 Binatia bacterium | reverse complement strand
GACGAGCGGCGCCGCCAGCCCGGCGAGCAGCAGATATGCCATCTCGTAGCGCTGCCAGTGCACGGCGGAGCCGCGCCACCCCATCGCAAGCATGCCGTAGATGACCCGACCGGAACGGTTTTGCGAGCGGTCGCGCAAGGTCGCAAAGTCCGGAATCAAGCCGACGAACCAGAACAACAATGAAATCGTGAAATAAGTCGATACCGCAAAGACGTCCCAGACTAGCGGACTGCGAAACTGCGGTTGAACTCCCATGGTGTTCGGGTAGGGAAAAAGCCAATAGAAAAGCCAAGGACGGCCGAGGTGCAAAATCGGGTAAACACCCGCGCAGGCAACCGCGAACAGAGTCATTGCCTCAGCGAAGCGATTGATCGACGTGCGCCATTTCTGCCGCAACAGGAGCAGGATCGCCGAGATCAAAGTGCCGGCATGGCCGATGCCGATCCACCAGACAAAGTTCACGATAGCAAAACCCCATGCCACCGGAATATTGACCCCCCAAATACCTATTCCCCTCAGAAACAAATAAGTGCTGGCCGCAAGAAAGATCATGACGAGAACGAACGAGATGCTGAAGCCGATGAGCCAGCCGAGGCCTGTAGGGCGAGTCAGGACAATTGAGCTGATCTTCTCGGTGATCGTCACAAACGTGTGGCCCGGCGCCACGAACGGTGCGGTTGTTCTCTCGGAATGATGAGGTGTTTCGTGCTGCATGGCTCAGTGATTAGGAGGCAGAGAACTGGAGTGCTGGAGTAATGGAGTTTGGAGGGCTGGGTCTTAGCCCAACACCCATCACTCCAGTTCTCCATTGCTCCTGCTTTTCCTAGCCCACTCCAACACTCCTGGCTTACTTATCTTTGTTTTTCTCCGTAGCGACCAGTTCCGGATTCGGATTGCGCACCGCCGCCAGATAGGTAGTGCGCGGCTGTGTATTCAGCTCCTCGAGTAAGCCGAAATTCCTTAACGAAGCTTTCCGTTGCGTTACCATGCTGCCGGGGTTGTTGATGTCTCCGAAGACGATCGCCTGTGCCGGGCAGGCTTGCTGGCAGGCGGTCGTGATCTCGCCGTCGCGGATGGATCTTCCCTCCAGCTCAGCTTGAATTCTCCCTTGGTTGATGCGCTGCACGCAGTAGGTGCATTTCTCCATGACGCCCCGGCTGCGCACGGTGACATCGGGATTTCGCATGGACTTCAAACTCTCGGTTTGCCAATCGGAGTATTCGAAAAAATTGAAGCGCCGGACTTTGTAGGGACAGTTATTTGAGCAGTAACGCGTTCCGACGCAGCGATTGTAGACCATGTCGTTGAGCCCCTCGGCGCTGTGCGCCGTGGCGGTCACCGGGCAGACCACTTCACAAGGTGCTTTTTCGCAATGCATGCACAGGATCGGCTCGTAGTAAGTCTCGGGATTTTCGGGCTCACCCTTGTAGTAGGTGTCAATGCGCAGCCAGTGCATCTCGCGGCTGCGCAAGACTTCCGCTTTACCAACGACGGGAATATTGTTTTCGGCTTGACACGCAACCACGCACGCATTGCAGCCGACGCATAACGTCAAATCGATCGCCATGCCCCAGTCGGCGCCTGGGTATTGATACTCGGGATTGAGAGAGGGCACCTCGCCGTTGTGGCCGGCGCCGTGGCCGAGCTCGGGATTTTTTCGGAGCTGTTCGAACGTGGCTGCACGCACCAAGTCGCGTCCTTCGAGCCGATGGTGCAGTTGAGTCACGGCTAATCGATAGCTGTCCGTGGTGCTTTGAATCTGAACACCGGTGGCTGACCAGAGCGCGGTCGAGCTGCGTAGACGGTAGGCGTCGTAACCGATGTTAGACCCCACCCGGCCTGCGCGCGTGCGGCCGTAACCGAGACTTAAAGTGACCGTATTCTCCGCTTGCCCCGGCAGGATACAAACCGGCGCGCGCACCATTCGGCCTTGCAGCTGCAGCTCAATCACCGGCGCGTAGGTATCGCCGCCGCGCCAGCCGCTACGATTTTTCAAGCCCAACCGTTCCGCCGTGGCGGGACTAACATATGCCGCGTTATCCCAGGTTAGTTTCGTCAGCGGCTTGGGCAACTCCTGTAGCCAGGCATTATTGGCAAAACGGCCGTCGAAAATAGTCGGGTCGGGGCGAAAAACAACCTCTAGAGATTTCGAACTTAGAGCTTCTGGGTTTTTGGATTCGCCATCGACCGATGCCTGATTTCCGCTTTCCGCTTTCTGCTTTCCGGTTTCACCCCTTCCCGTTCCAGGAGATGGCGATTGCGGTTCCCTGGCAGCCTTAACGTCCCCGGTGAGCCGCGCTAAATTCACGGCGAACGACTTTGCCGGAAACGCGCTTCCTTCGATCACGCCGTCGTGGAGCGATTTGCGCCACCAGCGCTCGAACTCTTGCTCCTGTTTGCCGCTGCGAGTGCGCCAGTGGTCTCGAACGACTTCGTAAGCCGATCTTTGCGGCACACCACTCACAGCCGCAATCATATCGTGCGCCGTCCTGCCGCCGTAAAGAGGCGCAATCAGCGGTTGAACGATCGTCACGGTACCGTCGTATGCGCGCGTATCGCTCCACGATTCGAGATAGTGCGCGGCAGGTATGTGCCAGTGGCAGGTCGCTGCGGTCTCGTTTTCGTATAGGCCCACATGAATGCTGAGCGGCACCTTTCTCAACTTGGCGGTGAACTCGAAATCCGCCGGCGCCGTATATACCGGGTTGCCGCCGAGGATCAGCAGGGTTGCCACCGTGTCGCGTTCGATATCTGCGGCCAAATCACGCAGCGAGGCGATCTCGTCCACCGGCTCCGCTTCTACAGGTTCTGTGTAGATCACCGTCTGACCTGCATTACCAAGCGCGGCGTTCATCGCATGCACAAGGGCATGAACCGCGGGGGATTGCGGTTCGCCCGCCACGATGAGGCTTCTACCGCGGTGCGCCTGCAGATCGCGCGCCGCCGCGTCCAACCATCGCTGCCGCTCGGCGCCGAGCGGTTCAGCTGCGCCGCCCAGATTCAGCTTTGAGCCGAGAGCGCGCGCAAACCGTTCCATTTCGCTGGGCGCGAGCGCCAGCCGATGATCCGCCATAGCGCCGACACTGGAGGGCGTGGTTTCCACCGCATAGAACCGGTTCATTTCGGTCCGCTCCGGAGTCAAGTTGCGCGCTTGAGTAAAGTCCCGTACGTAGCGCAGATTGCCGCAGCCCCAGGTGAGCGGCTCCGCGTCGAGGGCAACAATAACCTCCGCTCTGTCGAAGCGATACTGAACTTGCGCATAGGCGCCGAATGCCAGGCGCGCGCCTGCGCGAGCGTGGTGTTGCGCTGCGGGCTCGTACTGGTGCCAGCGCGCCGCGGGGTATGCTTTGAGCAAACCGCGCAACTGATCTGCGAGCGTCGGCGAGGACACGCTGCCAGTCAAGATGCGCAACCCCGCTCCACCGTCTTTCCTATGACTCTCGAGCGCCGGCTGCAATGCCTTGATAAAGGCGCTCCACGGCCGAATTCTCCCGCGAAAACTGGATGTGCGGGAGCGATCGGGATCATAAAGCGTCAAGATTGAAGCTTGGGCGAAAGCGTCGGTCGCGCCCAAACTGGCCGGATGAAGAGGGTTCCCTTCCACTTTCGTCGGACGGCCCATGTGGCTCTCGACGAGCAATCCGACGGCGTATCCTCTCAGGCTCATGGCGGTGGCGAAGTAGAGCGGCTTTCCGGGAACGATCTCTTCCGGTTGGCGCACGTAGGGAACAATGGTTTCCGCGGGTGCCCGGGTACACGCGCCTAGACCAGCGAGAGCGAGCGATGCCGCCATCACTTGCAAGAAACGGCGCCTGCTGATGGGATCCGCTATGGCATCGAGGCGGCTCGGGTATTCACGGCGCACGAAATTCTGAAACTCTTCTGTTTCGGCATACTCTTCGATGCTCCGCCAGAAATCCGTCTTGAATTTTGATTGTGGCATTTCGCCGTTCATCTTAATCATAGTTGAATGGTGCAAGCTGGTTGAGTCTTTTCGATCGATACACCGCGCCGAGCGCAGCGATGCACGGCAGCAGCGCGCTTGAGCGGATCGAGTATGTGCCTCAGCGGTGGCACGTTGAACAGCTCGTCAGGAGCGCGACGCTCTTGATGTTGTACTCTTTCAGCAGTTTTTGACCGAGCACAATCTGATCGGTGCGAGGTTCCCAGTTCATGTTGAACACTTGATCCCGCGGACGAAGGAAGCGCTCCGGTTCACGGTGACAACCGAGACACCATTCCATCTGCAACGATGCCGCTTGCCACATGAGCGGCATGCGATCCACCGGACCGTGACAAGTAGAACAACCGACGCCTTTTCGAACGTGAATGCTATGGTCGAAATAGGCGAAGTCTTGCAGGTTGTGAACGCGGGTCCAACGGATCGGCATGCCGCTTTGAAAGCTGTCGCGCACCGGCTTGAGGACCTCACTGCCGGACCAGATCTGCGAGTGACAATTCATGCAGATCGCCGTCGCCGGAAGTCCTGCGAATGCCGCAACTTCAACGGATGTGTGGCAATAGCGACAATCAATACCCAGGCCACCGACATGATGATCATGGCTAAAAGGCACCGGCTGCGCGCGCGTCACATTTTGCTCGGTCACATAGGACGACCGATTGATGGCTGCGACCAGCCATAGCACCGCTACGAGCAGAAACAACACTCCAAAAATGCTGAGGCGAGAAATCGTGTTCGTGCTGCGATGAAAGATTTGCGGCATGAGACGGCTATGTCTCCCTCGCGCACCGCTGTTTCCGGAGTTTGAATTTGTAGGCTGTTAGTTTGAGAACGATTGCATTGCTAAAAGCAACCGATGTGCCATGTGTCGCGGCAATTGAAGAGCATTGACATCGATAGTCGCTACTTCAGATTTTACCGCTGAATGATACCCAGCGTGCTGACAGTTTCGATCAAGTTCATTCTCGACATTACATCCACATTTTTATGCGCGCGCAAAATATCCGATCGGCTTTGTGACGTGATATGAGAGGACTGCAACTTCGCCATCCTGGAATTGGGACAGAGCCGGGTGCATGTGTCGCGCTATTAAGAATGACCAAGTAGCATTGCTGCAGAATTCGTGGCGCCTATCACTCTTCGGCGGCGCACTTAACGCAGGATCGCTGTACTTTGTTCGTGAACACGGTGCAGGTCCACAGTTTTGCAGCGAGAGAGTATATCGCTGCCGACGTTCGTCGCTTTTGGTATGTGCTTTGCGACTTACGCTGGATCAGGTTCAACCTATGCTCATGAAGTTTGGCTTGACGCTATATGGCTAAGCGAGGGCAGCGAACAAAGACAAAAAGCGGAAAGGCAAGAGCAAGTTCCCGCCCGATTTGGAAGGGTAGCATTAGTTTCGGTCTGGTCAGCATTCCCGTAGCTCTCTATGCCGCTGAGGAAAGACAGCAGCTCAGTTTTCGCATGCTCGATCACCATGACTTTGCACCCATACGTTATGAGAGAATTAACGCCGCCACCGGCAAGCCGGTAGCGTGGGACGATATCGTCAAAGGGTACGAATACGAAAAAGACGAATTTGTAGTTTTGACCGACGAGGATTTACGGCAAGCCAGTCCTGAGGCGACTCAGACCATCGATTTGATCCATTTTGTGAACGCTTCGGAAATCAATCCTATTTACTACGAAAAACCTTATTACATTGCGCCGCTGAAGAACGGTGAAAAAGGCTATGCATTGCTGCGCGAAGTCATGCGGCGCACCGGAAGGGCAGCCGTGGCAAAGTTCGTTTTGAGGTCGCACGAGTATCTCGCAGCGATATTGGTCAACGGCCCAGTCCTGGTGCTCAACGTGCTGCGATTTGCTCACGATCTCCGCGCGCCTGGGAAGTTGGCGGTTCCCGAACAGGATTTGCGGCGCCTGAAGATCACTGAAAAAGAGATCGATATGGCGAACCAGTTGGTCGAGTCGATGCAAGACCGTTGGCGGCCTGACGATTACCGGGAAGAATATCGTGACGATGTATTGAAGATGATCGAGGAAAAGATCAAAAGCGGTAAGACCAAAAGTATCGAGGAACCAGCCCGTCGAAGTCGATCGAAACAGAGCGGAAAGGTCGTTGACATTACGGAGCTTCTCAAGCGCAGCGTTGAAAACGCGCGGAAAAGTGAGCAGACGGCCAGGCGCAAAGCCAGTTGATACGGCCTTTCAGGCGAACGGTGACAAGATTGCCGCTTCGCCGCACGAGTTCAAGGCAGCCGCTAGAACTTGGATCTTTCGGCATGTGGCTCGTAGTGAAAGCCTATCTGGCGCGAAACTTGGAGCTAAATGGGGTGTAGAGTCAGTCAATTGAGGATAACGAAAGAAGGAGGATGAAATGGCTATTATAGGCTGGATTATTTTTGGTTTGATCGTCGGCATTATTGGCAAATTCCTGATGCCGGGGCGAGATCCGGGAGGCATCGTCGTAACGATTCTTCTTGGCATCGGCGGCGCCTTGTTGGGCGGATGGGTCGGTCAGGCATTGGGTTTATATCGCGAAGGTGAGCCAGCGGGCTTTGTGATGGCGGTCCTGGGATCGATCCTCTTGTTGTTTCTGTATCGTCTCTTCGCCGGCAGGCGTAGCGTCTAGCGACGAGGTGAATATAGCTGTCAGCGTTCAGCAGTCAGCTGTCGGCTCATCTCCGGCACTCGCTGATACCTGATCGCTGACAGCTCATCCGTGCTGACAGCTCATCCGTAAGGCGCGTTCGTAGATGCCGGAAGCCGGGAGCCGAGACAAGTCCAAACGCTGGTGCATAACGGCGCAGTGCCGGTTAAGGTCTTGGTTCAAGGGAATGCGAGGAAGCGCATCTACCAACGCAATTAAACATTCTGTTTGCCAAACTGATTCGTGAGACGACAGCGAATCTGGCAAAAAGCCGATCGTCGTCTACTACTACGACCTTTCTTGAGACCTCAGCCCGCGAGCCGCGGTGCAGCTCGAGACTCTTGGTTAAAATTGTTTGCGACTATGTAACAGAAAGCAAGATTGGCTCGCTTCCGGTTTACACGTAGGAGGCCATGTCGGCATTGTTCCGACGACGCCAGACGGAAAACTCGTCGGCCCGTCGCGCCAGAACGATTTGAAATAGAAGACCTTCCAATTGCGAACTTCGTTGCACCTTTGCATTTGCTCTGTTCAACTCCGGTGAACTGCTAGAGTTCGGTGGCATATTCCTTGCTCCCCTCTGACATAGGCTCAAGTAGCAACTCGGAGCTAAAGCAGACCACGACAACATCGTGTGCCCGGTTTTCTAAGGAGGTGGAAATATGGAGATATTGAAGAATCAAAGAGGCGCGATCGGCTGGATACTGCTGTGGGCCATCGGAGTTCCGATCCCATTGTTGCTTCTTTTCTTTCTTGCGCGCGGCTGCACGTAAGCATGCAGCGGCTAGAAATACAAAAACAAGGAGAAACTCATGGGAAACGTATTTTACATCATCGGCGTCATTGTAGTTGTTCTCGTGGTCTTGAGTTATCTTGGCCTGCGGTAACAATAGCGTTTTCAAAGGCAACGCCGAACTCCGGAGCCTGGCGATAAGCCAGTGCTTTGGAGGACGGCGCCACAGATTCTTCTCTGCGCTGTGGGCAACAGGTTTGGGCGCCGCTCGCAGCACGTCAGCCGCCCTTGGTCTTGTCTGAACTTTCTAGGAGAACCCGGTGAACGCGTTAAAAACAACCTTCTTGTTGACGCTCCTCACGATACTGATGATTGCAGTTGGAGGTTTCCTCGGCGGCCAAGGGGGGATGGTCCTCGCGTTTGTCTTTGCGCTGGTGATGAACGGCGTCACATATTGGTTCAGTGACAAAATCGTGCTGCGCATGTATGGCGCTCAAGAGTTACGGCCGGAGCAAGCCCCAGACTTCTATCGCATCGTGAGGGAGCTTGCGACGCAGGCGCAGCTGCCGATGCCGAAGCTTTATATTATTCCGCAGGAGGCGCCCAACGCTTTCGCCACAGGGCGAAGCCCCCACCACGCCGCAGTGGCGGTGACGCAAGGGATACTACGCCTTCTCGATGAAGCTGAGTTGCGCGCGGTGCTGGCGCACGAGCTGTCGCACGTTCGAAACCGTGACATGCTCGTGAGTACGGTGGCGGCCGTTTTAGCAGGTGCGATTTCAATGATTGCAAACATCGCTCAATGGGGAATGATTTTCGGAGGCAGAAGCAGCGATGAACGCGGCGGCAATCTCATTGTGATGCTCGCAATGATCATCGTAGCGCCTATCGCCGCATTGCTGATTCAAATGGCGATTTCTCGCCGGAGGGAATACGGCGCCGACGCAACCGGCGCCCAACTGTCGCGCGACCCCTTGGCACTGGCCAGTGCGCTCCAAAAGCTTCAGCGGGGTTCCGAGCGCATCCCTATGGACGCGAACCCTGCGACCGCTCATCTTTTTGTCGTTAATCCGCTGACCGGCGGCGGGCTGATGAAACTGTTTAGCACACATCCACCGCTGGAGGACCGCATTCGACGCTTGCGGGAAATGGCGGGACGCTAGCTTTAGGATTCGAGAGATGCCTCTGTAAGTTTCTCTCGCAAGGCTCTGTGTATTTTTGTCAAAAGCTTATCGAGTTCAAGCGGTTTAGCAATAAAGTCCACCGCTCCCGCTTCCATGAGTTCCGGAAGGTTGATGTCTGGAAAGGAGGACATGATCAGGGCGGGCGTATCTGGGGCGACGTGCCGCTTTTTCTCCAGCAGCCGAATGCCATTGGCTCCCGGCATGACTAAGTCGGATACGACGAGGTCATAACTACGTTCCTTCAGGTATCGCGTCGCTTCGTCACCGTCTTGAGCCTCGTCGACATCGTAACCTTCACTGCGCAAAAACCGCGCAATGTTCTGCAGATGTTTGGGGTTATCGTCTACCAACAAGATTTTCTCTGATCGCGCCTCCATAGGGTCCCCTACTTTCGCACTGCGCTGATGATAGCCCCCCAGACAATCGCGATCGCGCCACAGGCCATCACTGCGACGCCGACCAGCGGAAAGAGCAGTGTGAGACCAGCACCTACTATTAAAATGCCAATACCCGCGGCCAAAGGATTCACAGGCCTCTGGCTCACCGGCACCGGAGGAGGCTGCGGCACCTCGCCCGTCAGCGCTTCTTCGCGCAGGATGGCAGAAGCAGCTTCAGCAAGCTCGGCGCGACTCGCTGGCTCCGCCTCTCTGATCAACCTGCCGGTTTGCGCCGCCAGTCGTTCTATCTCTTCTTCTCGTTCATGGAGTGAACTATTTGCCGCCATGTTCCTGCTTCCTCCGGCAAACGGGCCAAGAATTCACGAACTGTAGAGCAATGGATATGCCAATACGTCCGCAATGCGCATGCGACGTGCGGGTTTGCTGAAGTGTCTATCGCAATCGATCTTCGCATATCGATCCACCGGCAAGGACGCGGACCGAAGGACAGGGGCCGGTGTTCCTCGCGTCGGAGTGCAAGTACAAAATCTTGGAGGGCGCAAAGCGAGCGTAGTCCGCTCCGATCTCAGGTGCTGATTGCTGTCCTGTTTCTGCGAAGCAGGTGCGGCCCAAGTGTCCTTCATGGGACAGCGGTGCTCGAATCTTCTCGAAGCGTTTCTTACTAAATTTTACATGCTGAATTCTAGGGAGCCCGACAACTAACAAACAACTAAAGATTCCGATTGCCACTCAGATCGCTGGCATGTGCTTTGCGCAACGCCCGCTGTAGTTTGGCAACCTTATAGTAGAGATCAACTGGAGGAGCCAGGAGTATTTTATGATTCCGAAGGAAACAAACTATACGACTCCGGGCGAGCGGTACAACAATATCGGACAAGCTGGCGGCTACACAAGCGAGAACGTCGGGGTCACCGAAAGGTGGGCATCGATGCTTATTGGTGGCGGCTTATTGCTCTATGGGGTTAGACAAGGCTGGCGAGGACTGCTCCCGTCGCTAGCCGGAACTGCTCTGGTTTATCGCGGCGCAACGGGCCATTGCTCGCTCTACGGGATACTGGGTATCGACACCTCCGAACAAAAGCGCCCCGGCGTGAGTGTGCCGCATGGGCAGGGAGTCAAGATTGAAAGGTCCGTCGTCGTTAACAAGTCGCCCGAAGAGCTTTATCGTTTCTGGCGTAACCCTGAAAACCTTCCACGCTTTATGAGTCATGTAGCCACGGTCGAAGCCGCGGGCGAAAACCGCTCGCGCTGGAAAGTCAAATCAGTTACAGGACAGGAGTACGTATGGGATGCCGAGATTGTCAATGACAAGCCGGATGAGCTAATCGCCTGGCGTACTCTGCAAGGTGCTGATATGAACCATGCCGGCTCTGTGCACTTTGAACGGCTTCCCGGAGACCGCAGCGCGAAGGTAAAAGTAATTATGGAATACCGCCCTCCGGCCGGCAATCTGGGCGTCGCAGTAGCAAAAATGCTTGGGGAAGAGCCAGAGCAGATCCTAGATACCGATCTGCGCCGTTTCAAAGAACTCATGGAGACGGGGAACGTCGCCTGAAGAGCGCGACAATGCATCGCCCGCTTTCGCGAAGCAAGAATGCCGTCGACTCCGGCGCAATGTTGAGAACAGGTTTGGCAGTGCTAGGCGCCGCAGGCGCGGGCGCAGCTTTGATGTACTTTCTCGATCCGCAGCGCGGACGGCGTCGCCGCGTCCTGGCGCGTGACAAAGTGAATCGTATCACGCACAAGACCACCGGAACCGTCGGTGCAACGTCACGGGATCTCAGGAATCGAGCACTGGGGATTATGGCCGAGACCAGGAGCTTGGTTTCACGCCGGCAGGTCAGCGATGAAGTGCTCGCGGAGCGCGTGCGCGCGCGGCTCGGGTCCTTGGTTAGTCATGCGAGCTCGATACAGGTTTGGTCGGACAACGGTAGGATAACGTTGAGTGGCGGTGTAGTCGCGGCCGAGCTCCCGCGCTTGATTCGCGGTGTTTCATCGATCCGTGGCGTCACCGGAGTAGAGAACCTATTGACCGTGCAGGAAACCGCCGAATCCCTGTCCGGCCACTATGGAAAGGCACGCTGGCCGGAAAGCGGGAGCACACTCGACAAATTACGAAAACCTTGGACTGAGACGACCCGCTTTTTGATGGGTGCGTTCGGCAGTATTTTCACATTCGGTGGCGCGGTTTGCCGCAGCATCAATGGCGTTACGATGACCTTAGTGGGAGCGGCGCTGCTTACGGCTGCATTGAGCACGAGCCGGTCTTGGTTTTGGCGTTTTGGCGTCGCCAGCGAAAGTGGTGCTGGTGAAAGTGCCATCCCGCATCATCACAACGGCGCGGGCGGTACTTCCTAGCTAAAAACCGGGTAAGAACGTCTCGTTTTCAAAACACGTAGCCAGTTAAATGGGTCAAACCTGAGAAGCTCTTTGTGGTGCGGTTAAACTCTCGCCCCGACAATCTTCCTGCATTCATTCGTTTGCTGGCATGTCGGTTGCTGCTTAGTCAGGCGAACTAACCCAAGCACAATTGCGGTACACGGAAACGGGGTGATAAATGGATCACGGGGTAAAAACGAATTCCACCGCTGTGATGCCTTCGCTGTTTCAGGCGGATGAACTTGCACCGTACGACTTCGAGGAGAATTGCCAGCGAAAAGATCGCTACGTCCCGGAGGAGCGTTTGCTTTTCGCCATTCTGGAAGATGCTATTTCCTGCTATCAAATGTACCTCCTGGCGCAAAAGGAACCGGAGCGGCTTCTCTTCAAGGAAGCGGAATGGTGGATATTCGATAACAGCGCCGGGTTTATTTCATTCAACAACATCTGTGAGACTTTAAAAGTTGATCCCGGTTATCTGCGCCGCGGTTTACTCAACTGGAAAGAGTGGCGGCTCAAACGAGCTTGCGAAACCTCAGCTAAGACACGATGGCGAACGTTCGCCCACGGACAAAGATCCCTTGGGATCGCGCCCAATGGAAAATCCCGCTGGCTCTATTCCGGGGACCAACATAGTCGAAGGAGACTATGAGCATCGTTTGTACTCCCAAAGGTTTCAAGACAATCGTCTTATTGGCGCTGATTTGGCCGGCGGCTGCTTGCGAGCGACAAGACCCCGTACAGCCGAAAACCGAGTCGCCCGCGACCAAGACGGCGCAAGCGCCGGCGGCGGCCCCGGCGGAAAACGGTCGCGTAACGCCGCAGGTATCCTATGCGGACGTGGTGGATCGCGTGGGTCCCGGCGTTGTTACGATCCGTTCGGAACGGCGGCTGCGTGCGCCACGACAGTTTCCCTTTTCAAATGATCCGCTTCTCCGGGATTTTTTTGGGGGTCTTTTCGGAAGCCCCACTCAGGGAAGAGAGCCCCGGCAAATGGGAATTGGCTCGGGTGTCATAGTGAGGTCGGACGGCTATATACTAACCAATCACCACGTTGTCGACGGCGCCCAAGAAATCAGAATCGAATTCACAGATCGGCGCGGCTTTAGCGCCAAACTGATCGGCAGCGACCCACCGAGCGACCTGGCAGTGCTGAAAATCGATGCGAAAGACCTCACCACTCTCACTATGGGCAATTCTGATGAGGTTCGGGTGGGCGATATAGTTCTCGCGGTGGGGAATCCACTTGGCATCGGCCAGACGGTGACTGCCGGCATCATCAGCGCGAAGGGCCGTTCGACCGGGCTCAGCGATGGCAGCTTTGAAGATTTCTTACAAACCGATGCTCCGATCAACCAGGGTAATTCCGGCGGAGCTCTGGTTAACTCGAGCGGACTGCTGGTCGGAATCAACTCACAAATCGTCTCACCGTCCGGCGGCAATATCGGAATAGGCTTCGCGATTCCCTCCAACATGGCCCGTATGGTCATGGAGCAGCTGATCAATTCCGGTAAGGTCGAGCGCGGTCATTTAGGGGTCGGCATTCAACCGGTAACGCCCGAAATTGCGGCTAAGTTAAGCCTGCCGGAAACCCGGGGCGTCGTCGTTGAAAACGTCGTCCCGGACAGCGCCGCGGCGCGAGCCGGTATACGGCAGGGCGATGTGATCCTCGCCTTCAGCGGCCAGCCGGTTACGGACGGAAATACTCTACGCAATCAAGTTGCGGCGACACGGCCCGGCACACAAGCCGATCTCACTGTTCTGCGCGATGGCCGTGAACAGAAAATTACCGTGACCCTCGGTGAGTACAAACCACCCGCAGCGGCCCAGCGGGGTAGGTAAGGAAGGGTTGGGTGGCCTAAGTGGCGGGGCCTTCTCCCGCGGCGATCGTCGAGTACCGGAATTCTCCCGACTGCGGTACAACCTCTGTGGCGGCGAAAACCGCCATCGTCATTATCAATGCGTCGGCACGTCAGGCCGGTGAGAACCCGGCGCACCGGATTGCTGAAGTTTTCGAGGCCGTGGGTGTCAAAGCCGACATCGTTCTGGCGCGGACAGGGGAGGAGATCATAGCGGCGGCACGGGGGGCCGCTACCGATCCAAGTAGGCGCGTGGTGGTAGCGGGCGGCGGCGATGGGACTATTAACGCGGTAGCTTCGCAGCTAGTCGGAACAGACAAGACGCTTGGAATCCTGCCACTCGGCACCCTTAACCACTTTGCTAAAGACCTCAAGATTCCCCAGGATCTTGAAGCTGCGGCACGCACGATCGCTGACGGCCTTACGATGAAAGTGGATGTCGGAGAGGTCAACGGGCGCTATTTTCTCAACAATTCGAGCTTGGGAATCTATCCAGGGATCGTCGCAAAGCGCGAGCAACAGCAGAAGCGCGGGCGTGGCAAGTGGTTGGCGCTTCTATCAGCCGCGGTCCGGATGATGCATCGCTATCCGGTTCTATTTGTCCGGCTGACGACCGACAGCGCCGAGCTTGCTCGTAGAACAGCCATCGTATTTGTGGGCAATAATGAATATGAATTGGAAGGCCTCGGGATGGGCGCGCGAAGCTGTTTAAATCAGGGACAATTGCACGTCTACGTCATGCGCGATACCGGAATCTGGGGGCTTCTGCGGCTTTTCTTTAGCGCCGTTTTTCGCAAGCTGGATCAGGTGAAAGAGTTCGATGCGATGTGCACCGGAGAATTGTGGGTGGACGGCCGGCGCAAGCGATTGTGGGTTGCCCTCGATGGCGAGGTACAAAAAATGGAATTGCCGCTTCACTATCAGACGAAACCGGCCGCTTTGCGCGTGATCGTCCCGCGAATAGAGAGCCAAGCCGAGAGCGTACGACGCATGGGCGGATACGACAGAACAAGAGAAACAGACTAAGGTTTTGTGCGAGACATTGCTAGCTAAACCTAAGCCTTAAATCTCGATCCAATCGTGCAGCCCTAGCAACCTGGAGAAATGCGCACCATTGTTCACCTGTCGGACCTCCATTTCGGCCGGGTACAGGAGGGAATTGTCGAAGCACTGAGCCGGGCGGTTCATGAAATTCAACCCGATCTAATCGCTGTCTCGGGTGATCTGACCCAGCGGGCCCGCCGTGAGCAGTTCGAGCAGGCCCGAGATTTTCTACGCACCTTGCCTGATCCGAAGATCATCGTTCCGGGCAATCACGACGTGCCGCTCTATAACATCTTCAACCGTTTCACTCGACCTCTGAAAAGATACAAGCGTTACATCTCCGAAGAACTCGAGCCGTTTTACCGTGACAATGAAATCGCCGCTCAGGGACTCAATACGGCTCGCTCTCTGACATTTACACGCGGGCGTGTAAATGAACGGCAAATCGGGGTACTTCAGCAGCGGCTGGCCCCCCTAAAGAACGTGACAAAGGTTGTCATAACTCATCACCCCTTCGATTTGCCCGAACAGTATCCTGATCAAGCGCTGGTGGGTCGCGCCCGGATGGCACTGAGACAGTTGGCGAACAGCGGCATTGATCTATTTCTAGCCGGTCATCTGCACGTCGGTATCATGGAAAAAATGACGCTGCGATTCCAGATCGCCGGTCATTCGGCCCTGGTTGTGCAAGCTGGCACCGCAACCTCTTCGCGCACCCGGGGCGAAACCAACTCGTTCAATGTCATTCGGGTCCGTCCGCGAACCATAATCATCGAGCGCTTTGATTGCGTCGCCGCGGACCGTGCGTTTCGCTTGCTGACCACGGCTACCTTCGAACACACCGAAACAGGTTGGATGCGCAAGCAAGACGCTGGAACGTCTGCTTCGCTCGTTTAGAGCGGCCTGAGAAAAGTTTTGCCCGCAAGACTTCACAAACGACGACCAGTTCACAGATAATACAAAGCAGAAGTCTTGGCCCAGTGGCACGGCTTTTGTAGTTTATTCAGCTTTGTATGCGTTACCAAAGGTCTTGAACGGAGGATTTCTTCGGTCGGAACCGACGCAAAGCTCACAATTTGAGGAACTCAGGAGGTTGCTGTGACATCGAACTATTCGACCTATTCAACGACTTGCTTTTTGGCGGGGATAGCCATCGGCATAGGGATCGGAATGTTGTTAGCGCCCAGCGCGGGAGCGGATGCGCGGG
>DATACQ010000354.1:0-1633 GCA_036258955.1 Binatia bacterium | reverse complement strand
ACAAGACGGAGCTCGCGGGGCAGAAAAAGCGAGGCATTGGCAAGAGGCGAAAGTAAAGCTGGATTATCGGGCTGTTCCAGAAAGCGTTTTTTGGGAGCGGTTCCCGCCGGATTTACCTACGCAGTTTGCGCAACAGTCGCTCGCGTGGATGCGGGACAAATTGAAACCCACAGTCTAGGTACGCTATGAGAACCGAGCTAGTCACGATTCCAAGCGGCCGATGGCGGCTGCATGGTGTCTTACATAGGCCGGCGGACACCTTCCCTCGCAAAGTCGGAGTGCTGATCCTTCAGGAAAGCTACAATACGAAATTTGGCACCCACAGATTATTTCTACAACTGAGCAACGCCTTGAGCGAAGCAGGCTTCTATTCACTCCGTTACGACAATCGCGGTATCTGCGACAGCGACGGAATCTTGGATATCACCTTCGCCGACCGATTGGCCGACGCGCGCGCGGTACTGCCATACTTCCGCGAACATTGCCGGCTGGATACGGTGATTGTTTGGGGACTTTGTATGGGCACAGCTGTCGCAGTGCATCTGGCGGGCGAAAGCAGAGCTCAAGGAATCGACGGATTGATGTTATGTTCGATACTTGCGGACCCGGCGGATGCATCCATTCCTCAGTTTGGATACTACCGTCCTGAGATCAGCCACTTTCTCCGGCAAAATCTGAGGCAGGGTGATTGGTTCAAGAGGCTGCGGCAATTCTCCGAGGTCCGAAAGAAAGTGGCACGCTGGATCACGATCTGGAAAGATCATTATTTCTCACAGGAGCATTTTTCTCCACAGGCGGAACTCCGGCGCTTGCGAGAAGCGGTCGAAAAAGTGGGTCCCCTACTGACCCAGTATGAGAAGCCGTCTTTACTTGTATTCGGGGAGCAAGACGCAGCGTGGGCGTCTTTTCGAGACAAGATCAATCCCGGCGATCGGCTGGGTCTCGGGCGGAAAATCTTTCCCCCGCAGTTTGAGATCATCCCGAATGGCGGCCACACATTCGCTTCGCGCGAGCAAACTGCGCAGCTTCTGCGGCTAACGCTGAATTGGCTGGAGCCGTTCCGTTATGGCCGGCTGCCTCGAGTTGCAAAATCAGATTCAGGTATTACCGATGGCATTCCTGTTGCCTCAGCTGCTCACTGAATCAGCCGAACGCAGTCCCGATCAGATAGCGGTCGAAGACTCTGGCGGCAAGCTCACCTACGCTGAGATGGAGCTGCTCTCGAACCAGCTCGCGCACCACCTACGTGCGGAAGGCGTACGGCCAGGCGACCGTGTGGGTCTGTTTCTCGACAAGAGCATATACAGCGTGGCAGCCTTGTTCGCTATTCAGAAGGCGGGAGCTGCCTATGTTCCAGTCGACCCGCATGCGCCACCGGTGCGTGCGGCATACATCCTTCAGAATTGCGGTGTACGCATCGTCGCGAATGACCGTAGTAAACTGCGCGGCTTACCCAGTCAATTTCTAACCGGCGGCTCGCTAGAGAGCGTATTGTTGTTCGATGCTGAATCGAGTCAACCCCGAGACTCATGGTCGTCCAGGCTACGCTCAGCAACGCTAGAAGAGATATGCGCCTCCCAGCCTGCCACGCACCCCGGCGTGTCTATCACCGACGATTACTTAGCGTACATCC
>DATACQ010000353.1:0-2431 GCA_036258955.1 Binatia bacterium | reverse complement strand
CCCCTGTGGTACCCTGCGCGCCCAGTTGCGCTCCTTCCAAAACGGCCATGGGAGTCGGCAAGATCACTGAGACGAGATCAGCCAGGCGATCCATCCCCTTGGCATGGATGATTCGTTCCATGAACAATTTGCGTATCTCCTCGCGCGCGCCTTCAACCTGGAGTTTGCCGTGTTGCGGCATGACATTAATCGCCGATCGCACTTCTTTTCCGCCGCGCCTGAGAATATCAGCCACTTCCCCGGCAACGGCCTGATTGCCGGCTACGACTACAGGTACAGACAACCGGGAAGCTGCCAACAACTTGGCGTTGTGCAGAATCGTCGCCGAATCCCCGCCGTCGGTTCCGCCTGTGAGAAGGACCATGTCGGGGAGCTGGGCTTCTATCTGGCCGATGGCTTGGTCACGCAACTTGAACGACCATGAGCCAATCAACTTGGACCCGGCGCCCAGTGCCGCCTGATTCGCAGCCTCCACCGTGAGGCCGGGCACGAGACCAATGACGGCCATGCGTAGTCCGCCCGCGGCACTGCTTGAGGCGAGCACAACCCTGCCGCCGAGGACGCCGAGATCTCTAGGCCGGGATTTAAATAACGCGTTGGCTTCGTGAAGTTGGGCCAAGGCTGTCAGCAAGCCCTCGCGGACATCGGTTTGAACGGTAGAGGCCGACTGGCTCCGGCCGATCACTTCGGCGGAATTCAGATTCACTGCGATGATTTTTGTATAAGTGCTGCCGAAATCGATGAGGAAAGCCAGAGACATGTGAGTCGATAATGATCTCTATCGCACCTCGGTAATGGCCCGGTACATTGCCATCAAGCGCTTGTCCTTAACGGTTGCCTCATTATCCCGATTCATGTCTTCGCCCCAATCAAAGCGCTTTCCAATCCGATCTTTCCGCTTCTTTGCGGAATAGCTCGTCTCTTGTCATGGCGGCAAATGCATCCCGCAGGACGCGATCACCCCAAAGAGCAGAATTAAAGCAATTCTTTGACACGCTCTCTCATAACATTCGCAACTAAACTGATGGTTCAGGTTTCAAAACCGCTACGGGGTGAAACTAATTTGAATCTTGAAGTTCTAATATCCCCATTTCTGCGCGATCTTACTTACCCTGCCGTACTCTTCTTGCAACTGAGGTCGACGTTTCAATTCCGTGAAAGCTTCGTCCACGAGGTCCTGGGCCGCGACCTCTTCGATGCGCGGGACGTTGTAATTGAGTTCGCCCAATCTTTCCTCCTCTTTGAGCATATCTTCAAAGCCGGTGGCTTTGCCGTCCAATGGAAACGGCATCGCTTCCAGGTCCCGTATCGAGCGCGGCTTTTGAACGATGCGCTCTTCCGGATCCGGGCTTGACAGCCGGATGCGCTTCTCCAGATTGGTAACGTACTCATAATTTTTAGGCATATCCCGCACAAACCAGTAGGAGCGGATCATCCCCTTGAGAAACGCCTTGACCATCTCCGGGCGTTCTTCCAGAATTCGGCCCGTGGCGGCGATAATCCGCTCGGGGCGACCATCCGGGTATTGATCGGCGGGCGAAACGAGCGCATTACACCCTTCTTTCAACAGATCTTCCGCATACCACGGTGGCACGGGTGCGCACTCGACGCGGCCGCTACGTATCGCTTCCATATGAAGGCTCGAGTTGACTCCGATCCTCACCCATTCAATGTCTCGTTCCAGATCCAGGCCAGCCTTTTTCAGTTGGATCTGAATCGCCCAGTGGCGAATACTGTTGAAATCGCTGATGCCGACCCGTTTCCCCTTGAGATCCTGCAGGGACTTGATATGCGGCGGTCCCACCCACAAATTCGTATGCTGATTGCGCCAGCCGGCGATGATGTAAATATCGGCACCGCGCCCACGCTGGTAGAAGATGGTGCGCGATTGAACGTCCAGCGCAATATCAACCGATTTTTCTTTCATCGCTTGGGAGATGCCGAGCTTTTCCAGTCCGAACGGCACCATGGAGTCCGTGAGCAGTTCGTAGGCGAGAGAACCGTCGGCCGTCTTAAGTCCCTCATCGTAAAAAAAGTTCATCTCGTGCGCCGCCCGCACAGGCACTTGATGCAGCATGTGGTAACAGGTCGGCGCAATCCTTAACTTACCGTCTAGCATCATCAGTCTCCCCAATTATTTTATTCTAGTGCGGTGTCTGTGAAATTCGCTAATAAATCAACCGTCATTCCGGGCGAGCTGGCGTGATCCCCGCTTTCGCGAGGAAGCGAGACCCGGAATCCAGCGTAAGGGCGGGTTTCAAACCCGCCCTTACAAGATTCTCGCGTCCGGGGGAATGACGAAGTCGGACTCGGACTTTGTAAAAGAACTTTGGTTCCAGAACACTAGCCCTGCATAGTCTCTCTTACAATTTAAAGGGAATTTTCATCTCAGGCCAAGTTCCCTCAGCGCTTGGCGTAGGTAACTTGCATC
>DATACQ010000352.1:0-3308 GCA_036258955.1 Binatia bacterium | reverse complement strand
CCGTCTGGCTCCCGGATGGAGCGGCACGTCGAAAGGTGCTTCGGCGTCGTTCGCACATAATTGCGAGATTTGTAACGGCTTGAAGTTATCCGTCGGAATAACCTTCCGGCGGAGTTCGAGCGCTTCGCAGAGCGCATAGGCGATGTCATTAGGCATATCGGCCCGGACAACCATTGGCCATCCGCTGAAATCGATCGTAGGAATGCTGTCTTTCATTCCTTTGAAATAGGTCTTCGGCAATACTCCGGAGCGATATCCCAAGGCCTTCAAAGTCTTGAGTACAGCGCCTTCGACGGGCAGATATCGAAAGCCATGATCAAGGGCCGTCTGCCCCCAGCTTTTAATGCCTTCGTCGAACACCGCGTTGATGCTTCCATTCTCGATACCCGCGCGCCGATCCGGATGGCTCGGTCTTGTAACCTCTTGGATATTACCTCCCCATTTCCGAATGTCCGCGAACGTGAAGCCGGCCGCTTGGAGAGCGGAGTAAACCATAAATGTCACCGGGCTCTCGATCAAGTCGCGCGGTCCGGTAGGTCCCGTCGACAAGCGCAGCGGCACCCGTTTGGCTTTGATCTCCTCGAGCGAAGCCACGCCGATTGATTCATGAACCGCAAATCCCATCACGTCCCATGAGGGAAAGACGGCAAGCGTCCGGAGCGCGATCGGCTTGCCTATTGGTCCGGTTCCGCGGTAAGCGAGGGTAACCGATGCTGATGGGTTGATCCAAGCGACTGAAACTTTGCCGTCGCCCAGCAACTTGAGCTCGCGGAAGCTATCCGCCGCAAAGGATAACGTAACGCAATCTTCCTGCTTGCCGCGCGGCAAGATCGCAAGTTGTAAATAGTAGCCGAGCCGCGCGTCGGTTTGAAGCACACCCTCAGCGGCGCGTCTCGTCTGATAAGAAAGCGAAGTTTCGTAAAGCCCTGAGGCCATCTCAAGAAAGCCTTTGACCCGCTGCACGGCTGCGTTGTATCGCTCTTTCGCCATTTCTTGGTTTCTCCGTTTAGGACAATTTTGAATCCACATTAGATACCTACAGCAAAACGCGTGGTCAAGGATCGCCTTCTAGATGCAAAAATTTTCTTGACTTGAACGCATAGGTATGGGAACCCTCTGCAAGGTTTTGTCAAGGAGGTTCAAATGAACCATCGGAAAATCAAAGGCGGGTTCATCTGTTCGTTAATGATCTTTCTTGTGCTTAGTGTCCTGCCGGTGGCGTTCGGCCAGACGCCGTCCATTCTCGGCGGCGCCAAGGAGCGCCAAGCAAGCTACGGCGAATTGGAGAACTTTACGATTCTCTCATACAGCGATCTCAATGGCTGGGATCAAGCCGCCGAGTTTCGCATAAGCAAAGACGGAAGACATGCGTTTATATCGAACTACCAAGGCTTCACCATCGTCGATGTCAGTAATCCCGAAAAGCCGCGCGTCGTGTCGCAAGTGAAGAACGATCCGAGCGTCCAGAGCCAGTATATCGACGTTCTGGGGAATACACTTGTGGTCAATCAAGAGGGCGTGCGTTCAGAGACCAACAAGGAGTGGACATCGGGCATCCGTCTCTTCGATATCACCGACCCGGCAAAGCCCCGAGAAGCGGGTTTTTTCAAGACCGATACGTCCCCGAACAGAGGCGTGCACGGCTTCTGGCTCCACGAAGATCCCAAACAAGGCAAGTTCGCGTTTGTCGCGACGACCCTGCAAGGCTATTTCGGCGCCATCCTTCTAATCGTCGATATCGATGATCCTAAAAACCCGAAAGAAGTTTCCCGCTGGTGGTTTCCTGGGCAGCATACGGCCGGTGGCGAGAAACTCGGAGAAAACTGGATCGATGACGGCGGGCTACGCGACGGCTTGCCAAAGATCTGGGTGTCTCTGCATGATATGACGACCTATAAAGACCGTGCTTATCTTGCGTACCGCGATCAAGGAGTGATCATTCTGGATATCAGCGATCTTAAGAAGCCTAGCAAAATCAGCCAGATTAAATGGTCACCGCCTGAGGAAGGAAACACACATAGTATCGGCGTCGTAATACCGTCACACGGCGGCAAGCCCGACATTATTCTCGCCACCGATGAGATCACATCAGCAAAGCAGTGCCCGTTTGGCTACTTGCATGTCATCGACGTGCGTCACGAGCCGAATCCGGTTCAGATTGGGACTTTTCGCCTGCCGCTCAATCGATTCTGCCCGCCGGACCGTCCGGGCCGGCGCTTCGGCATTCACGACATCGAACGCATGGTCAAGGGCAATATAGTGTTCAGTGCCTGGGAAAACAGCGGATTCTGGGCCATCGATATTTCCGACCCGTATCATCCCAAAGCGGTTGGCCATTTTGTGCCGCCGGTTTTCCGAAGGGTGAATTCAGACGCCAGCCACGCCGATGATGTGTTCGTTCATGACAACGGATTGGTGTTTGCGAGCTCATCCGATCCGGGAGGCGGCTTCTGGATCATGCGCCACACCCCCGGCGTCAAAGGGACTGTAGAGTGGACACCGGACAACAAAAATGTGACCGTCAAGTATGATAAGCCGCGCCAGAACTAGACCACGTGCGCTCTTTTCACTTGCCTTGATCGGTGTCTTCCTCCCCTGGCTCGCATTCGCCGGCCATGGGGTGGAAGACACCGTCGATAACATAAGCGCGGAGAAAGCGAAGCAGCTAATGGACACGGGCGAAAAGCTCGTGTTCATCGACATGCGTCCGCTTAAGGAATACCAGCAGAGCCGCCTTCCCGGCGCGCGCTCCATACCGCTCGCCGAAGTCGCCAACCGCTTCAATGAGGTTCCCAAGTTCGGTCGCGTCATCCTCTACTGCGATTGCAAGCCCTACGATATCGCCGACCGCGCCGTCTTCCTCGAATACCGCGGCTATCGCAACATCTTCATCATGCCCGAAGGTTTCTCCGGCTGGGTCAAACGCGGCTACCCAGTGGAAAACACTCGCCGATAAAAATCAGGCTTTAGTTTCGATGTACGCTGTACGTCCTTCTTACATCCTGTCGCTCTGCGAGAGGACTGAGGTGAGGGCACTTCGTGCGGCTCTCTCACACGAACACGCTGATGTTTTTGGCGTCTGAGACGGCTTGGTCCAGCACGATGATTTGGCCAATCTAAAACCGGCCTCGACGTTAGCGCCCATAGGTTGTGCTCCCACATCGGACGCTAATTTACACGCATGTTCTATATGGAGGTGGGAAGGACGTTCGTAGTCCGGCGATAGCTTGTGAGCGAACCTATTCTGTGCAGGTATATTGATACTATACGACCACGTATATTGGTATTCGAGTGATCGAAAATTGATT
>DATACQ010000351.1:0-2545 GCA_036258955.1 Binatia bacterium | reverse complement strand
AGCAGCGGTTGCCTTGACTCGCAAAAGTTTTCAGGTTTAGTTTGTCGAAAATCACGTGGAGGAACGCTAATGATCGAAGGACTCAAGGACAAAGTAGCTATTGTGACGGGAGGCGGCCACGGAATCGGCCGCGCTTATTGCCACGGGTTTGCTGAAGCCGGCGCCAAAGTCGTCGTCGCGGATATCGACGCGCCCGCAGCGGAGAAGGTGGCGGCGGAAGTCGTCCAACAATTTGACGGCAAAGCACTCGGGATCCGCGTCGATGTCGCCGACGAACAGTCAGCGAAGGAGATGGCAAAGAAAACTCTGGATCAGTTCGCCAAGATCGATATCCTGATCAATAACGCGGCGATCTTCAGCACGATTCCTATGAACCGCGGGGGCATCGAGACCATCGACCCCGCTGAATGGGACCGCATGATGGCGGTGAACCTGAAGGGACTGTTTTTCTGCTGCCGTGCTGTGCTGCCGCCGATGCGGCAGCAAAAATCGGGAAAGATCGTCAGCATCTCTTCCGGCACCGCTTTGAACGGCAGCGCCGGCCGAATTCATTACGTCACTTCCAAAGCCGGGGTCATCGGTTTCACCCGCTGCCTTGCCAGGGAAGTGGGTGACGACAACATCAACGTAAACGCCCTCGCGCCCGGCTAGACCTTGTCGGAAGAAAACCCGACGGAAGAGGTGCTCAAGATGCGCGGCGCGAGACTGGCTGATCGCGCTCTAAAACGAGTTCAATTGCCCAAGGATCTGGTTGGGACGGTGTTGTTTCTTTCCTCACCTCTGAGCGACTTCATGACCGGCCAAACCGTTTGCGTTGATGGCGGTGTCGCTTTTCTGTAGCACGGCAGGGCTACGGAACCTTCGTGACCATGGCGAACTACGCGCGCCGCATTATCATTGTCGGTGACATCAGGACTCGGTTTCTCGAAGCCGGCAGTGGTGCGGATCTCGTGCTGCTCCACGGCGGCGAGTACGGCGCATCTGCGGAAATCACGTGGCGTTACAACATAGGCGAGCTCGCCAAACGTTTCCACGTCATCGCGCCCGACATGCTTGGCTGGGGCGGTACGGATAAGATCTATAGCTTCTCTGATCCGGCAGGTTACCGCATCAGACATCTTAAGCGGTTGCTGGAAATCCTTGGCATCGGCAAGGCTTTTTTCGTCGGCAATTCCGCAGGCGGCGGCACGATCCTGCGCGCTTCTGTGCTCGACCCTGTTCCTTTCCACGTAGAAAAGATGGTCACCATCTGCGGCAACGCCAGCGTTTTTAAAACCGTCTCGCAGGCGGACCTTGAAAACTACACACCGTCATTAGAGAACATGCAAAAGATCGTGAAACTGATGTTCTACGACGGCAGGTGGCACACGCCGGAGGTCATCCAGGAGCGCTATGAGACATCGATTATTCCCGGAGCGTGGGAAGCGTTGTCGGCTGCGCGGCTTCGAAGCCCGGCACATCAGGCGCGCTCGACCACCGAAGAGTTCGTCAAGAAGCTTTCACAGCTCAAAACTCCACTCTTGCTGATGTCCTGCGAGCACGATCCGCTAAATCAGAAAGATTGGGATGTAAATTTTCAGAAGATCGTCCCCGGATCACAGGTCCACCGCTTCATGCATTCGGCCCATGAACCGCAAATTGAAGAAACCGAGGAGTTCAACCGTGTGCTAGTTGAATTTTTACTAAGCTAATTCAGCGTGAGGGGAAGCCTCGACTAGCCGAAGCGGCATCTGGATCATACCCTAGGCATGATTCAGATGCCGTTATCTGGCGGTACAAGACGGCCTGGGCCTGTTGATTCTACTCAAGCTTAACTGACATAGTGTTAGGAACCACTCTTACGAACCCGAACATATTATCGTTGAGAAAATGATTGACGACCCCGCAGATGACCAGATAAGTCCCCGGTTCAGGAAATTGCACGGCTTCAACGCGGTCACGCTGAAAATTGTTCGGGATAGCATTCGGGTCCCAGCCTCGATAGATTCTCTTATTTGCGCTGTCAATAATTCCCCCGGCCGCGCCCGGTAAAGGTGATTCCGTGCTGATATCATCAGGTTGAGTTCCGTCGTCGTACGCTTGCACGTTGTGCAATCCGGAAATGACGAAGTTCACAGCACCGCCTGCCTTTATTTCGACAAACTTCGGGAGCAGCTCATGGTTATTGCCTACACCGCCCGCAGGATTCGCGGTGAGCCTGTCCAGCGGTGTATCCGGATTGGCGATCCATTGGCCAAAGCTTATTGTAACATTTCCCCTGTTATCTTTTTCGTCGGTCGCCGCGGAAGAGCCCGGGATGCTGCAATAAAGCGTAAAGAAAAAGATAGATAACAGTAGCTGCAGTTTCATTTGATTCTCCTCCAAGATTACGGGTAGTACATGCTCATGTCGGACTGTGCAGCGGTTGCCCTAGCCTCCACAAAGGCCCGCAGCAATCCTTTGGGAGGCAACTACCAATCAGCTCGAGCAAATGGAATGTTCGCTCTGCTTCGGCGTTGCGACTGCTCACGGTTGACCCCTTACTTCAATGATCTCCCGACTCCGG
>DATACQ010000350.1:0-5637 GCA_036258955.1 Binatia bacterium | reverse complement strand
CCCCGAGCCGCTCGGGTAGTTGTAATAAAAAAATCCCGCAGTGAGTTCGCCACAGGCGTAAAGCCCGGGAATGGGTCGCTCCTGCTTATTGAGTACCCTGCAATCCGTATCAATCTTCAGTCCACCGTATGTGAATGTCAGCCCGCACGTAGCGGCGTAGGCAGTATACGGCGGCTTATCGAGCCTCTGTGACCAGTTAGTCTTTGGCGGGTAGATGCCCTTGGTTGCTCTGCCATCGCGGATCACTTCATTGAAGGGCCGATCATCCTGAACCGCGCGATTGAACTCGTCGACGGTTTTTTCCAGCGCGTCCGGATTGATCTCCAGCATCTCCGCCAATTCCCGTACGCTGTTTGCCGACACCGCTGCCGCTCCCTCATACAAGTAGCGTTTGACCGCTTCTTCCAATTTTTTGTCGAAAATTTGATAAGCGATACCGCCCGGCTGTTTGAGAATCTCGGCTCCGGTCTTTGCATATGTGTAAGCGTGAAAGTCCTCACCCTCATCAATGAAGCGCCGCCCTTCGGTGTTGACCATAATGCCCAGCGTCCAGGCGTACCGGTGGGTGCGATTTCGGCGGTTGGCCGGGTCGAGAAAACCCCCTTCATAATCGCCGGCATCGGCGTCGATGGGCGTCGCATGGCCGCCGCTCCAATGACCGAAAGACTGCGCGCCGATATCCAGAGCCATCTGAATGCCGTCGCCGGTGTTGTATTTCGTTCCGCGCACCTTGGCGAGATCCCAGCCGGCGCCCAGGAATTGCGCCCGCATAGCGGGATTTGCGGAAAAACCGCCGCTACCCAGCACCAGAGATTTGCAGTTGATCGTGCCTTTGCCTTCGGGCGTATCGACGCCGACGCCGGTCACCTGTCCCTTATCATCGGTCAGAATGCGCGCGGCGGCGGTTTCAAAGCGCACGTCAATACCTTTGCTCTTGACAATGCTGTGCCACATCTCCACCAAACCGCCGCCGCCATCCTTGGAGTTGATAAAACTGCTGCCGTGATGCCAGCGAAAACGGCCCCCTTCCGGTTTTGCCAGGTTGTAAAGGATTTCCCACTGAATGCCCATTTCGCGCATCCATTTAACCGTCGGATACGATTCATTGACCAGCAATTCGGCAAGTTCCGGAACCGAGCGACCGCGCGTTACGCGCATAATGTCTGAATAGAAATCGTCTTTCGTGTAAGGGGGCAAATCTATCTTTGCCCACTCGCTCTCCGGCACATGCGGTAGTAAAGGTTTCTCATCCGGAATGCCGTTATGGACGTGGCGAAATTGCGCTCCGTGGCTGAACCATGTGTTGCCGCCCTTTTTCTTCTCCGGGGCCTTTTCCAGCAAGCATACTCTGGCTCCGGCCATATGGGCCGCCGCGCCGGCGGCCTGCGCGGCATTGCCGAATCCGACGACGACAACGTCATAGTTCTCAGTCTTCATAGGCTCCTCCAAGTATCTGTCCAGAGTGTCAGTTGACGCGTGCGATTTACGAGAGCCAATCAAGGCACGCGCAAAACTTTTGTGGCGAACAGTACCGTTTCCTATTCTGTTCGGCAGAAAACTGCAACCGCGTTGGTTGCTGCGCTTGGTTCAACGAGCAGAATTCGATTGCAATCGTGCGCCAGCGGGATTAAGAGGGTGGACGGAGGAGCCATGAACTCCCGGTGCGGTTCTAAGAAAATGCTGCGGCGTTTCATATTCGTGGCTATTTTGCCGGTGGTGATCACGCACCCGCCGCAGGCGCTCGCCCAAAGCGCTAAACCGTTTTACGAGGGCAAGACCATCCAACTGGTGATCTCGAGCGGCATCGGCGCGACAACTGATATTACTGCGCGTCTGTTAGCTCGCTACTTGGGAAAATACATTCCGGGCAGTCCGAACATCGTTGCTCAAAACATGCCCGGCGGGGGAGGCCTCGTAGCGGCCAACTACGTTTACAACGTTTCGAAGCCCGACGGTATGACCATCTTGGCCGTAAGCCGGGCAAATTACATTGAACAGATGATTGGGCGGCAGGAGGTCAAGCTGGACTTCCGCAAATTGAGCTGGCTCGGGAGCTTCAATAGGACACCGATGATGATCGCGTGTCGCTCGGACACAGCCTTTAAGACTCTCGCCGCATTGCGCGCGTCGAAAACGCCGCCCCGTTTCGGTCAATCCGGCACGGGCAGTATCAGCTACATATTCGGCAGGCTGGTTGAGAATATTTTCAATCTGAAATTCAGGAACGTCACGGGTTTTCAATCGGCGCGAGAAACCGATTTAGGAATGGAACGCGGCGAAGTCGACTGTCGCGCGACTTCTGATCTCACCGTAATACGGTCGCCATGGAACCGCTGGGTCAAAGAGAAGTTCGTCACTTTCATCCTGCAACAGGGCCCGGAGAAGAGCGATCTCATACCGCCCGTGCCGACCGTGTACGAATTGGCTCCGCCTGAGGCCCAATCAGGCGTCGAGCTGATGAAGGTCATGCTCGCCTTCACGGAATTCGACCGGCCCTTCGCCGCTCCACCCGCGCTGCCTCAAGATAGGTTGCAGATCTTGCGCGAGAGCTTTTTGAAAATGCTCAAGGACAAGGAATTTGCCGCCGAGGCAAAAACCCTGCTCGACTGGGACGGAAACTCCCATATGACCGGTGAACAGCTGCAGAAAACCATCGAAGCGACCATGAATCAGCCTCCTGAAGTGATCCAAAAAATGAAGGAGATCTTGGCCGAATCGTAATCGATGCTGCGGCCGATTCACTCGAAGACGACGGTGAGGCCCTGAGTATCATCTCGAACGGAGTGAAGATCCTCTTGGTAAGATTTCGCCGCTTGGCCTCGAAGTGCGAGCGGGAACCCTCAGTGGAAACGAGGTGAACGGTGATTGCACGAAAAACTTCCAGCAATATTGCTCCGGCCGCTGCTTGCATGATCTTGTCCATGCTGGCCGTTTTCTTCGCGCAGAGCACATCGGCGCAGAACGCAAGGCCGTTTTATGAAGGCAAAACCATTCAAATAGTCGTCGCGAGCGGACCCGGAGCCTCCACCGACATCGGCGCACGTTTGGTTGGCCGTTTTCTCGGCAAACATGTGCCGGGGTATCCCAGTGTCATCGTGCAGAATATGCCCGGTGCCGGTGGTCTAGTTGCCGCAAATTACATCTATAATCTCGCGAAGCCGGATGGGCTAACGCTTGTGGCAGTCACCCGATCGAATTATTTGGATCAGATGGTTAGCAAGCCCGAAGTGAAATTCGATTTTCGAAAATTCGGTTGGATTGGCAGTTTCAACAAGTCCCCGATGATGGTCGCGTGCCGAAGCGATACCCCTTACAAGAGCATCGCCGCCATGCGCTCGGCCAAGACACCGCCGCGCTTTGGCCAGGCCGGCACAGGAAGCATCAGCTATGTTTTCGCTAACCTGATGAGCAAAGCTCTGGACGTCAGGATTAAAAACGTTCTAGGGTTCGGTTCGGGCCGGGAGATCGATCTTGGCATGGAGCGGGGCGAAGCGGACTGCCGCGCCACCTCCGATATCACCGTCATTCGGCCGCCTTGGGACCGTTGGATGAAAGAAAACTTTGTGACTTTCGTGCTTCAACAGGGCCCGCAGAAGAGCCGTTTGCTGCCCCCCGTCCCGACAGTGGCGGAACTCGCTGCGCCGCAGGCCAAACCGTTCGTAAGCCTCATGGATGTGATGCTCGCGTATACCGAGTTTGACCGGCCCTATGCCGCGCCCCCGGGGCTACCCGCCGAACGGTTGCAAACATTGCGCGAGAGCTTCGAGAAAATGTTGAGAGATCCCGACTTCGTTGCCGAAGCGAAGAAGCTGCTCGATTGGGACGGCACGACTTATCTGAGCGGGCAGGATTTACAGAAGAAGATTGAGGTAACGGTTACTCAGCCCCCGGAGATCATCCAACGAATAAAGGAAGTGTTGGAAGAGACGTAGGCTTAAGTCGCTTCGCTCCCGTTCCAAACGTTCCAATCGTTCCACGTGTTCCAATCGTCACCGCCTCTTTCCTCCCCTGCACGCGAGAGGGGTCTTGAACGTTTGAAACGACTGGAACGATTGGAACGTCTGGAACCGAGCGGGACGAGATGAGTGATTATAGTTCGATCACGCCCACACCGTTCCGATTTGACACGATCGTGCCATAGCGCCGTGACAAGCGCGTCACCCGCTCGAGCACCCGCTCGGCCACTTCGCCCTCGGCGAGCAGCGGTCTGCCGCGCTGCGGCCGCGGCCTACCGAACCCCTGATCTATTGGGTGAACGTGGATCTCAGTAAGCTTGTTTTTTGCAAACCTGCAGACGGCGAACATGTTCTCCCAGTAGGCGCGGTCGCTGGGATGACCTTTTTTTCCTCCGTTAGTGCGCGCATCGAGAAAATCTGAAGGCGTAGCTCTCAAATCGAGATCAAAACGTTCATAGGCGTCGGCGGGAAAAAATCTCACGGTTTCGTTCTGGAAGACGAAGTTGCCGACGCTATAAAAGATTGGCTTGCCTTTGTAAATCTCAATTCCCATCGGAAAATGCGAACCGTGCCCGACGAAAACATCGGCGCCTTCATCGATCGCCTGATGTGCAAACTTGATGAGGAAATCCGCGACGTCCTCCAGTTCGGCTCGGGTGCCAGCGGTAAGCACGCTTGGTCCGCCAAATTCATGGCAGTGCCCGCTAACTATTAGCCAGTCCGATTGGCGCCGGGCTTCGCGGATCCATCGGAGGTTGTCCTGCAGGTCGCGCTCGTTGGCTTCCGTAGCGATGGAAAACCCTTCACCCGCAACGTAACGGTTGCCCAAGAGGTTTAGCTCGGCTCCCTGGGCGTTCGGAATTTCCTTATCGCTATAGAAGTGTTTGCGCGCCCTCTCTGTGCTTTTCTCAAAGCCGAGCTCCCGGCTAATCCGTTTGAGCTGCTCGAAAGCCGCCGCATCAACGTTATACGTCGTTCGGAAACCCAGAGGATTGATCCCGGGACGCCCGCCTAAATCCGGCCGCTGTTCACCCGCCTGGTTCCATGGCCGGAAAGCCGCTGTAGTCGCAATCAAGCCGACCCGACCGTTGGCGGTGTCGAGATAACCTGGGGCTCTCGCTTCGCTTAGGTTTTTCCCGGTGCCCGCATGCGCAATACCAGCTGTCTGTAAGTGCTTAAGATTCGCCAGCACCCCATCTTCGCCATAGTCGAAGGCGTGATTGTTGGCACACGACACGAGATTGATGCCGAGCCATTTCAAATCGTTCAGCAGGCTAGGCTCCGTCGTCATGAAAGTCCCCTGAGTAATGCCGGGCGTGCCTTCGTCCCACGTGTGAACGGTCCCTTCAAGATTGGCAAACACGGCATCGCATCCGGTAAGAATTTCCCGCAATGCCAAAAACCGCTCTTCTCTGAAACGCATCAGTTTGCGGGTGAGCATCGTATCTCCGGCCAACGCTAAACTGAATTCCCCTCGTTCGGCTTCGTAGAGCATCTGGTTCTCCTGCGTCTATGTCGTCCTTCTCTTTCAGAATCCCTCGCCCAAGTTTTGAGAGAGGGTGGGCTATATCGCACCTCGTCTGTTGTGGCCCATTACGATCAGTCCGAAAGAGTGCCTATGGTTTAAGTCCACGCAAAAAGCCCAAGCGAGGCTTATCACCTAGCCGGATTTGCAGTCAAT
>DATACQ010000349.1:0-5974 GCA_036258955.1 Binatia bacterium | reverse complement strand
GGCTTCGGCCCTCATGCTGTTGCGCGCGGTGTCGAGCAACGGCATTCAGGTTGTGCAAGTGGGCGCCTGGCCGGCGCCGTTCGGCATTACCATCGTCGCTGACCTTTTCAGCGCCATTATGATTGTGCTCGCCGGAGTCATCGGTATGGCCGTGTCCATGTATTCACTCGCAACGATGGATCGGGCGCGGGAGAGGTTTGGGTACTATCCGCTCCTTCATATTCTACTCATGGGTGTCTGCGGGGCGTTTCTTACAGGCGACCTCTTCAACCTCTACGTTTGGTTCGAGGTCATGCTCATGGCTTCCTTTGTTTTGATGGCGTTGGGTGGCGAGCGGGCGCAAATGGAAGGCGCGATCAAGTACGTGACCATCAATCTCGTAGCTTCCGCTCTGTTTCTCGCTGCCGTTGGTATGCTGTATGGAATCGTCGGAACCCTGAACATGGCTGACTTGGCGCAGAAGTTAAGGGATACTCCGCAGATGGATCTGTTGACAAGTATCGCCATCCTGTTTCTGGTTGCGTTCGGCATCAAGGCCGCCGTGTTTCCGTTTTTTTTCTGGCTTCCCGCCTCGTATCACACGCCGCCCGTTGCCGTATCGGCGATCTTTGCCGGCCTGCTGACTAAAGTCGGCGTCTATGCGCTCATCCGCGTTTTCACCCTCTTGTTCGTTCAAGACGTGGGCTATACGCACACGATCATTCTGGTGCTCTCGGCACTGACGATGGTTACCGGCGTTCTCGGCGCCGTGGCGCAGAACGAATTTCGGCGCGTCCTCTCGTTTCACATCATCAGCCAGATCGGTTACATGACTCTGGGGCTCGGGTTACTGACGACCGCCGGCATTGCCGGATCGATCTTTTATATCGTTCATCACATCATCGTTAAGACAAACCTGTTTCTTGTGAGCGGTGTCGTTTATCTCTTGCGCGGCACCTATGAGCTGAAGAGCCTCGGTGGGCTCTACTCGTCGAACCCCGGCCTCGGAACCCTGTTTCTGATCCCGGCGCTTTCGCTGGCGGGATTGCCTCCGCTCTCCGGCTTCTTCGCAAAGCTGACAATCGTTCAGGCAGGGCTCCAGTCCGAGCAGTACGTCCTCGTTGCCACCGCTCTCGTGGTGGGTCTGCTTACGTTATTTTCCATGACAAAGATCTGGGCGGAGGTATTTTGGAAGCAAGCGCCCGGCAGTCCCAGCGCGGCAGACGTGACGGGAGCCCTGGCGAAAACCCGTGCCGCCTGGCTTCTCATCGTGCCCATCATCTCGCTGGCGACGGTTACGGTTATCATCGGACTCGCCGTCGAGCCCATATATCTCCTGGCCAGCCGGGCCGCCGAACAACTCATCAATCCGAACGAGTACATCGACCGTGTGATGAAGAGGAGTTTTTGAATATGTTCCTATGGAATATCTCGCTCGCGTTCATCTGGGCAGCGGTCACGGGTCGTTTCAACCTGAGCAATGTGGTAGTGGGGATGATCCTGGGCTACGCGGTCCTCTTCGTCGCCCAGCCGCTCATGGGACCCTCCAGCTATTTCCGCCGGATCCACCATGCGCTCGCTTTTGCGGCTTTTTACATCTGGCAACTCATCATCGCCAACCTGCGGGTAGCCTCAGATGTACTGACCCCCGGGGCGCGCGCCCGACCGGGCGTTCTGGCGATACCGCTGGAGGCGAGCAGCGACGCAGAAATCACCATGCTGGCCAACTTGATTACGCTGACACCCGGCAGTGTGAGTCTCGATGTCTCGAGCGACCGGCGTTTTTTGTATCTGCACGCGATGTACATCGACGACGTCGAGAAGTACCGCGAAAACATCAAGAAAAGCTTCGAGCGAAGAGTCCTGGAGGTTTTGCGATGACTCTAGCGGTTTCGGTTTCCACCGCGTCGTACATTGCTCTATGCATGATGAGCTTGGCCATCGTTCTGGCGGCCGTCCGCCTGATCCGCGGCCCGAGCCTGCCGGATCGCGTGGTCGCTCTCGACCTCATCTCGATTCTGGTCGCCGGCACCACCGCCATCTATGCCATCGCGAGCGGGCAAGCGGTTTTTCTCGACGTCGCGACGATTCTCGCGTTGATCTCATTCCTGGGAACTGCGGCGTTTGCACGTTACATCGAAAAACAGGTGTCGCAATGAACGAAGCGGTCAGCGTCGTCTTAATGATTGTCGGCGCTGCGTTCGCTCTTTTGGCAGGCGCGGGGGTTGTGCGCTTGCCGGATTTATTCATGCGTATGCAGGCCGCAACGAAAGCTTCTACTTTGGGCATTGGCTGTATCGTGCTCGCGGTGGCGGTTCACTTCGGCGAGCTCGGCGTCGCGACCCGCGCTCTGGCGACCATTATATTTGTTTTTCTAACGGCGCCGGTCGCTGCGCATATGATCGCGCGCGCGTCTTATTTCGTGGGCGTCCCTTTATGGGAGGGAACCGTCATCGATGAATTGCGCGGCCATTACGACCGGCGCACCCATCGACTGGCACGCCCGGATGACCCGTATGCCGTGCTGCCCGCGAGCGTCGATGCCAATCGCCTCGCCGGGCATGTGGTGGTCGTGGGCTACGGGCGTGTCGGCCGGCGCATCGGCTCCGCGCTGGACGCGAACGGCATTTCGATAGTGGTCATTGAAGACAATCGTGAGACCGTCGAGAAGCTGCGCGAGGCAGAGATTTCGGCGGTGTTCGGCGATGCCTCCGACCCCTCTGTTCTCATTCAAGCGCATCTCCACCAGGCGCGGATGTTGGTAATCGCCGTGCCCGATACCGCGGACGTGCGCCGCATGGTCGAGACCGCGCGCGCGGTAAATCCCCGCATCGAGGCGGTTGTGCGCACCCACCGAGAGGAAGACTTGACCGCTCTTGAGAAAGAGATCGAGGGAAAGGTGTTTCTCGGCGAGCACGAGCTTGCCGTGACCATCACACGATATGTGCTTGAGCGCTACGCAAGTGCTCCGATTCCCACAAATAACTGAGGAATCTATTTGGTTAGCGGAACCTTGCACGAACGCTGCCGCAAAGGCCATGGTCCGTACGGGTCCTCAAACCGCCGGTCGCTTTTGGCCCTTACCGAAGTGTCGGGCTGCGACGGATTTCTCCGGCCGGGTCCAGGCAAGCGCTGGAACGACCAACACGTCGGAGTGAATGTGCCGCATGACGTGTTCAGCGACGCTACCGAGCAAAATCCGCGGCAGACCTGTGCGGCCGCCGGAGGATCTCGCGTGCGCCACAATGAGGCTGTCAGGCGCCGCTACTCCGGCAGGGTGTAGCGGCCTTCGATCAGAGTCCGGATGAGCTCTCGGGTTTCCGCCGGTTTTAAGTCCCGGCGGCGCTCAATCTGCTCCGCTTCATCCGCGAGGTCGTTATCCTTTATACCGAGTTACGAAACCACTGCGAATAGTCCCCTCTGTAAAGGTGAAACAGCCATGTTTCTTCATCGATCCCGTCGGCGATTTGAGAGAATATGGCCAAATTCTGCGCCAAAAGATTATGCCGGCCGTTGGGCCCGCTAAAGTAAAGGCTGTTATGCCGCATGTTGCCTTCAGCGTATTTACGCAGATGCCGCAGGCGCTGCGTCCGGCCGGGTATGATCTTCATGTAAAAAGGGGCGTCTGCCCGGCGCGGAAACCAGGCGACAACATGGCCGGATCGCGCCACGATTTCTTCGCTCGAAGGGAGCTTTCGCCCAGTGGCGCCTGCAACCGCCTGCAACGTCTTCATAGGCGAGGGCCCGACCGCGATGATTAGATCCAGAAGCGATAAGGTCATGGGTGCGAGATGCTCCGGATGCACTGTTATCAAGATGGTCTCGCCGAGTTTACGCGGCAGTGTCTTGCCGAGATGCCCCCAATCTGCGGAAATCATGTGGTGAGCTCGTCCAGTACAATCCAGTGCGGCCGCGCGGTGCGCGTGCGCATCGCCTGTGGGCTAGGAAACAGATGGCCGAAGTACTCGGGGCGCCGAAGCAGTGGAATCCCCAACAAGTTCACATTGAGGTTCATCCTTGGATCATCAAGAACGGCAAGCACCTCGTGCACGGTCGGCGCTCGATCCTGGCTGCCCAATGTCACAACTTCCCGCAAGGTGCCATAATCGCCTTCGGGATCGACGACGCAAACTTGGTAAGCGCCCGAGATGAGCCGCTCGATGACGCCTACCGCGAGCGTAGATTTCCCGCTCGCCGAGGGTCCCGCTATGAGAATATTCAACCCGTAAGGAGGCACGGTCACGGCAGTCCCATCCGCATGCGATCCGATAACGAGAAGGTTTTGGGAAAGTTTACGGTCATCCTGGACAGATCATTGGCGATCAGCTCATCGATGATTTCTGCAACTCCTTTGCCACCATCGGCCCTGGTTGTAATCGCAGCGCGTTCGCGGATTTGAAGGGATTGCGTTCGCGAGCGCCACGGCGCATTCGTAGCGTTCGAGGAACGAGTGGTCGTTCTCGGCATTGCCCACTCCAATCGCCTCGTGTGGCGATAAGCCGAACTTCCTTAACGCGTATTCCATACCAGTTGCCTTGGTGACACCCGCCGGTAAAATCAAAACTGCATTTCGGTTGAAAATCAGCTGAAGATCCAACCCCATTTCCTGGATCGCGTTGAGTACTGCGATGTGATGAGGCACCCGGGTGGCGATCATGACGCGTCCAACTTCAATCGGCTCGACCGCCATTTCTTTCAGCCGTCGGACAAACTCCGGCGGTACGGGCTTCGCGAGTACTGTCTCGTCCCGGCTGCGTGGGTCGTATGCCACCGCTCCGTTCTCCGCCACGATGTAGTCGAACAACCGAATCCGCGGGCACGCCCGTAGAAGATCATCAATACGTCTCCCCGTGACCAGTACGGCTCGACGCCCGGACATTCGGAGCCGCTCTATAGCGGAAAGCGCCGCCTCATCAGGATGCCCGTTGGCGGCGATGCTACCATCATAATCGACGGCTAAAGCTAAGTAACGCATACCGAAGAGACGCTCCGCGCTAAAGTGCTCGGCACGCGCGTGCTGATGCGCACGGCGGTTGGCCTGTAGTAACTATACACCCGTGACAGGCGACGACAGCCGCCGCTCGTGGCGTTTCGAGGTTTCTAACCTGCTCAAGAATCCGTTCCTTACCTTCCATCGCCCAATACTAATTACCAACCCCGCAACGCCGGTGACGACTGCTATTAGCATGAGAATCGGGAACACGACGGCCGAGGACAATCCCAAAGCGGCAATGCCAGCTATCGAATACAATCTGTTCATCTCAATCAAACTCCTTTCGTATATAGTTAGAGCAAGATCGATGCCCCAAGGTGCAAGCGCCAAACCCACGCATGCGGTGCGGCGCGCCGCGCGAAACCGATGATTAACAGATAGAGCACACTTTCTGCCGCGTCGGAGCACTCTAATAAACCTCGCGCCGGAAGTTCTTCGCCACGCACTTTTTCAATCTGAGGCAAAGATGTAGGCAGAGTGGGGCGTTATGGCAAGGTTACGGAGTAGAGAAAGGGGATGCGAAGCGGAGCCTGATTCGTAAGAGCGGATTGCTTAACCCTAACCGAAGTGTGCTGTTGGCGCTTAAGCCTGCTCACCCGTTGTGTCATTTATCGCTCGGAACAAGTCGGAGGGAGAAAATGGTTTGGAGAGAAGGGGTGTACCTAGATTTCCAGCGGCTTCGCGCAATGAGGCGTCCGCGAACGCCGAGATCAGAATGACCTTGACTGCCGGGTTTCTCTGCTTCAGAGCTTCAGCGATTTCGGTTCCTAGAAGCCCCGGCATGCGCACGTCAAGGATAATCAGATCATACGGATAGGACCGCGTTTTTTCATAGCCATCAACCCCATCGGTGCTACAGACCACCTCATTGCCCTGGCCCTGTAACAGTTCCATTAGGAACGCGCAGAATGTCTCGTCGTCCTCTACGATCAAAACACGCACGTAAACCTCCGTTCTCGTTTTATCAGTGACTTTTGCAACATACATGCCGCTCGCGAAAGG
>DATACQ010000348.1:0-1872 GCA_036258955.1 Binatia bacterium | reverse complement strand
GCGGAGTCTTCGCTGGCTTTTCTCCAGGCGGTGCTGGAACTGCGTTTGGCTGAGACTACACTGGTCTCTGCGGAAATGGCAGCTCGATGACCAATCCACGTTCAGAACTTTTTTGCCGCTATGCAACCAATCCGATCCTGAGCGCCGCCGACTGGCCGTACCCAATCAATAGTGTGTTCAACCCGGGTGCTACACTCCTGCCCGATGGCACAACACTGCTCTTGTGCCGCGTCGAAGACCGCCGGGGCCATTCTCACCTGACTGTTGCTCGTTCGGCGAACGGTCGTGACGATTGGCAGATTGAGTCCAGTCCCACATTGTCCGCCGACCCTGAGCGCTTCCCGGAAGAATTGTGGGGCATTGAAGATCCGCGTATCACCTACGTACCGGAGTTGAGCAAATACGCCGTTGTTTACACAGCGTTCACGCGAGACGGGCCGGGGGTGTCTTTAGCGCTTACTAAGGACTTCCACGTCTTCGAGCGTTACGGGGTAATCATGCCGCCGGAAGACAAGGATGCGGCATTATTTCCTCACCGGATCGGCGAGCATTGGGCTTTGATCCACCGTCCCGTCAGCGCCCCCCGCGCGCACATGTGGCTCTCTTACTCTCCCGACTTGCGGCACTGGGGCAATCACAAGCTGATGCTGGAGGCCCGCCGCGGCGCCTGGTGGGATGCTAACAAGATCGGCCTCTCACCCCCGCCTATAGAAACGCCGCAGGGTTGGCTGGTGATTTACCATGGCGTGCGCCAAACAGCCGCGGGTGCGATTTATCGGCTGGGACTTGCTCTTTTTGAATTGCATGCGCCGGAGCGATGTTTGAAACGCGGTGAAGAGTGGATTTTCGGTCCGCAACAAACATACGAGCAACGGGGAGACGTAGATAACGTCGTGTTTCCTTGCGGATATACTGTTGCGCCCGACGGGGACACCCTGCAGCTCTACTACGGAGCGGCGGACACAAGCATTGGCTTGGCTACCGCAAGCGTGCGCGCCATGTTGGAGTGGCTGAATCTGCACGGAACACAAACCACCGAGAACTAACGATCAACAAAAGGAGCTTTTATGGCAGCTGAGACGTTTAAAAAGCGGCAGAAAGAGGCGGCACGTAGACAAAAGCAACAGCAGAAACTGGCGCGCCGGGCGGAACGGAAGATGGAGAAGGCGAAGAGCCATCTAGTTGGCGATGAGGAAAGTCAGCAACTGGCACAAGCTGGTACTAAGCACGGGCCCACGGTTCTATAGCTTGCTGAATAGTCATTTACGAACATAACCAACGGCGCAAAGCCGCACCGGCACAGGACCGTCCCGCGAAAGCTGGTCACCCCTGTTGTCCCGAGGCTATCCCAAGCTCCTGTAGTAATGGCGTATCGCATGGTCGGAATAGCGAAGGAGAGTCGAATGATACTCAACGTCGGACATCGTATCGTGTACCCTCACCGCGGCCCGTGTCGTATTGGCGCGATCATTAAAAAAGAGATTGGCGGCAGGCCTGAGAATTTTTATCCGTTGTTCCTTATGGACGATAGCGGCGACGTTTTATTTGTTCCTGTGGACAAGGTCGAAAATCTCGGGATGCGACAGCTCGTGAAGAAATCCGAGATTCCGAAACTGCTGCGCCGGCTCAGTGAAGAAGTGGAGGTCGTAGAAGCACCAAACGCGCGCATGACGTGGAAACAGCGGGCCACTGACAACTTCAATCGGTTCGCATCAGGCTCCGCATTCGATCTCGCTACGATTGTCGGATCGCTGAGCGAGTTGAACGAGGTGAAGCCGCTCTCGCCTCGTGATCGCGACGTGTTGGATAAGGCAAGGAAAAACCTCATTTGTGAAATCTCGGAAGTCATGGGAGAGACCAAGGGCGAGGCGG
>DATACQ010000347.1:0-4417 GCA_036258955.1 Binatia bacterium | reverse complement strand
CGCCTGCGTTGGGCGCAGGCTAAACGGCAGGGCACAGTCCGTGCGCGTGAACGGCAAAGCCATCTGGGAAGTGGCCGCGCTCTCCGTCGAAGAAGCGCGGGATTATTTTGATCAGTTGCAACTATCAGCGGAGAAAAACCCTATGGTCGAGCGCGACCAGGCGGTTGCCGAGAAGGTCGTGCGAGAGATTGAGCAGCGCCTGAACTTCCTGGCGGAAGTGGGATTGCCCTATTTGACCCTCGACCGCCGTGCGGACACCCTCTCGGGTGGCGAGGCCCAGAGAATTCGCCTGGCAGCTCAGCTCGGGTCCAACTTGCGCGGCGTATGCTACATTCTTGACGAACCAACGGTTGGCTTGCATCCGCGCGACAACTACATGCTACTCAGCACGTTGCGCCGCTTGGAGAAAGCCGGCAACAGCGTAGTCGTCGTCGAACATGACGAAGCAACTATTCAGGCGGCGGACTTGGTCGTGGATCTCGGCCCTGGTGCTGGTGTGCGTGGCGGCGAAGTTGTCACGATAGGCTCGCCTGAAGAGATCAAGAATCACCCCAAATCGCCGACGGGGCTTTATTTACGCGCCGAGAAAAAGCGCCTCGGCCCAGTGCGGACGTTGAACGGTGCGGGTTGGCTCACGGTTCGCGGCGCGAAGGCGCACAATTTAAAGAACGTCGATGTGAAGCTACCGCTCCGCATGTGGACTTGCGTCACCGGCATCTCAGGCTCCGGCAAGAGCACGCTGGTACGCGACGTAATCTACAAAGGGCTGAAGGGCAAGCTCGGCCAGTTCGCAGGCCGGCCGGGTGCACACAAAGAAATCGCCGGCTGGGAGGCCCTCGAACGCGTCTGTGAAGTCGATCAAACGCCTATCGGCAAGACGCCGCGCTCGGTTCCCGCCTCCTATGTCGGACTGCTCGATGAAATCCGTAAGCTTTATGCTCTGACCCCGGAGGCGCGCTTGCGCGGTTATACACCCAGCCGATTTTCGTTCAATGTCAAAGGCGGCCGGTGCGAAGATTGCACGGGCCAAGGGAAGATCCGCAAGGAGATGAACTTCCTCCCGGATGTCTTCATTGACTGCGAAGCTTGCGGCGGGGCGCGCTTCAATGAAGAGACCTTGAGCATTCGCTATAACGACAAGAACATCTCGGACGTCTTTCGTATGACGGTCGAAGAAGCCGTGCCATTCTTCACAGCCTTCCAAAAAATCGCCCGGCCGCTTAAAATCCTCGACGATATCGGCATGGGCTACATAACTTTGGGCCAGTCGAGTAACACATTATCGGGCGGTGAAGCGCAACGCATTAAGCTCGCCTACGAACTCTGCAAAGAATCGCGCGGCAAAACGCTCTACGTCCTTGACGAACCCACGACAGGATTGCACTTCGCGGATGTGGAGAAGTTGATTCACATTCTCCATCGCCTGGTAGAGATGGGAAACACGGTGGTCACTATTGAGCACAATCTGGATATCATCAAAGAGGCCGATTACCTGGTCGATCTCGGCCCCGAGGGCGGTGAACAAGGCGGCTATGTTGTGGCCTGCGGCTCGCCGGTGGACGTTATTCACGACGGCAAGCAGTCCTACACCGCGCGTTTTTTGCGCGAATATTTAAACGGCAGTGCCGACTCTTCAACGCCAAAACAACTGAGCGCATAATAAAGAATCTCGATGGATTTTTGTCATGAAGCGCCTAAATGGGGCAGGCACGATTTTACACCAGCTGTGATTTTCTGAAATCCTTTGCCTCAGTGGGAGAGCGCAAGAGATTCTCAGGTATTTGAGAACCCCCTCTTAAGAACAGCGAAGCGAGATCTGTCATCCGTATCGTTCGGACTTAACAAGCGCTCTCACAAACCAGGAACGAGCAGCATGCCTGCACGGCTACTTTCAATGCTCGCCAGTGCGATACGTTTGAAGTGCGCGCGGTGTGGCGAGGGCTCACTATATGCAAAGCCGTTCCACATGCGCTCCCATTGTTTAAACTGCCGGCTCAAATTCGAACGCGAGCAAGGCTATTTCGTTGGTGCCATTTACATTAATTACGCGGCTACTGTAGGCATCGCGGTTCCGGGGTTCTTTATTCTGGATGCATTAATGCAATTGCCCATCGATCAACAGCTATGGATATGGGTGCCGTTTGCGATCGTTTTTCCGCTGGTCTTTTTCCACCACTCACGCGCTCTCTGGCTCGTTGTTGACCATCTCTTCAATCCGCCCGCGAGTCTGTACGAGGTGCCGCCAAAGAAAACCGATAAGCCCTAGGCCATTTCGAACGTCACCGGCGTTCATTACGAATGGCCACCCCGGCTTTGTTTTCTGCTTCTCGGATTGACATGTTCATTTGGCTGTTTCTGCAAGCGCATTTTGAATTTGAAGATTGAACGTTATGCGACCGCGAGCGCGATCACACCGGCGACCATGGCCCCCGCCCCAAACAAGCGCCGCGCCGAATCACCTTCAGCGAGCCAGCGGGTCCCCATCACCGTGCCAATCAAAATGCTGATTTCCCGCGCCGGCGCAACGTAAGTCACAGGCGTGAATGCCAAAGCCTTTAGTACGAGAATATACGAGAGCGGCGCTAGCAAGCCTACTCCGGCCGCCTCCCATCGATGGATTTGCCATTCGCGGCGAACTTTTTCCCAGTGTCGCAGCGAGAATGGAGTAAGCAGCAGGGCACGCCCAAGATTGGCGCCCCAGTCAAGCAGGATGGGCGAAATGGTAAAGCGGCTCACCGCCTGCTTGTCCCACACCGTGTAAGCGGCAATAAAGGCACCGGTTACCAGCGCATACTGAACTGCCGAGCGCGCGCCGGCACGGCGAAGTTGCTCGGGGTTGCTGGTCAAAACGACCACGCCCCCAATAACGAGCAGACCGCCAACTAGCCCAATGGCCGATGGCCGCTCGCCGAGAAACAAAATTGCAGCAAGACTCGAAAGAAGCGGTCCGGTGCCGCGCGCCAGCGGATAAACGAGCGATAGATCACCCGCACGGTAACCCTGGTTGAGTAAGACGAAGTATGCGCTGTGCAGCACAGCACTGCCGGCCATGAAACCGATCGTCACCCAGTCAATATTCGCGCCGTAAAAGAAAAAGAGCGCGACCGCCACGGGCGTGTAAAACAGGGCCGACATCACTGCAAACAACCAGGTAAACGTGGCATGTCCGCTCGCGCGTTTGGCGAGAAAATTCCAGGTCGCGTGAATGAACGCGGCCGCAAGGATCAGAAGGAGTGCCTGGGCACTCATCGATATTCTTTAGATTCCCTCTCCCTTGCGGGAGAGGGCAAGGGTGAGGGGAAGCGGCCAGACGAGTTACACTGCTCTCCCATTGAGCGCAGCGCCAATGACATCGCCCACCCGAATCATGCCGCCTTTGACAATCTCCGCCCGCAAGCCACCGCGATGAATGAGGCCGCGCAGCGCACCTTTGGCCGTGAGTTTTTCCATGTGCGCGCACGGCTCGCACAAACGCGTGCCACAGAGTACGACTGAACCCACGGTAAATTCTTGGCCCACCAGATGATTGAGATAGACGTGGCCTGTCACGATATTCCGCCGCGTTAAACCAGCGTCCAGCGTTATTTGATAATCGCGTTGCAGCGCTTCGACAGCTTCAATTTCGATCAAGGTCACGTGACGGCCCGAACCCGGATCATTGGAATACGTCCCCAACTTCGCGGCGTAGCGGTCCCCCTCCAAGCCTTTGCCGACTACGGCTTGCACTTCCCTGACCGACTTCATCGGCGCGCCAGCGATGGCTGCTATATGAATAGATACCACGGTACCTTGGGTCATTTATTTGGTCCCGCTGACGCGTTGGTAAATCAGGTAGAAAATACGCAACTCGCATCTGAAATGGAAGCCTTCTTATCACGCGATGCGTTTAACTGTCCCGCTGCCGGTTACGGTCAAGTCTTTACTTTTGCTGTCCAGTCGTTCTAGCGAGTATTCGGCTGATCGTCGAATAATGTAGATCCAAAAAACTGGCCAACTCCATTTGGCTGTAACCAAACTCGACGACCGCTTTTTCGATTAATTGATCCCTCGTTCGTTTATCAGAAACTCTCCGCGCGAATAGCTTCTCCAAAGTTGGGCGCCCGGCAAATCGTTGCCCCTTCGGTATCTCTCGCACCTCCTGCTTCTCGTTGAGAAGATGGCGCAGCCCTTCGGCAAAGCCTTCGACTCCCAACAGGGTCTGGGCCTCAAGTTCCTCCCAAATTGAACGACTGCCAATCGCGTCCTGGACAAAGTCGCGGTACTTCTCCTGTACCGCTGCCCTGCGTTGGCCAAAATGGCCGAGAATTTCATCGGGCGTAAGACAAGGGTGAGCTTGAGCCGCTCCAGCGGTGGCTTGGTAACTACTCCACTTATACTGCCGCGGATCGCTTGTACTGTTGGCTCTCACGGGGTTAAG
>DATACQ010000346.1:0-4106 GCA_036258955.1 Binatia bacterium | reverse complement strand
GCTCACGCACAGGACGCGAAGCTTTTAGAAGCGGCCAAGAAAGAGGGTAAAGTAGTCATCTATGGTTCTTTGGAGTCAGATACAGTCGAAGCAGTAAAACAGCCTTTTCAAAAAAAATACGGCATTGAGGTCGAGTACTGGCGTGCGTCCGCAACAAAGGTCATGGACCGGGCGCTGAGTGAAAGCCGCGCAGGAAAACCGATGGCGGACTTGATCTTGACCAATGACAATCCGATGAGAGTCATGCAACAACAAGGATTCTTCCAAAAGTATGTCTCTCCCACCGCCAGCGATTTTCCCAAAGAAGCCGTGGATCCCGCTCTCGGGCCGCGCTACCGCAACGTGATCATCGGCCTGGTATACAACAAATCCATTATCAAACCCGCCGATGCACCCAAAACCCTGGAGGATCTGGTAAAGCCCCAGTACAAAGGCAAGATCGTGATGCCTGATCCTACCCAGCACACCACCACGACTCAGTGGGTATCGAGTCTCCCGAAGCTGATGGGCGAAGAAAAGGCCAAAAAATTCGTGCGCGATCTCGGAGCGATGAAGCCGATTCTCGTGGAGTCGCTGCTGCCCTCAGGCGAGCGCGTAATGTCCGGCGAGACGCCCATCGCGATAACCTATGTGAAGTACGTTTACATCTTCGGCAAGAAGGGGGCGCCTTTAGATTATGTGCGAACGCCAAAGATGTTGGGAGACGGCCACTACCTGGGTGTGAGCGCAAAGGCGCCAAGAGTCAATGCGGCGAAAACGTTTGTCGATTACTTTCTCGGCGAAGAAAGCATGAACATCATGGCAAAATTCGGCGAGTTCGTTAATCGTAAGGGGGTATTGCCCCCAGTGCCTGGCGCCGACAAGATCGGCTTCGTCGAGATGAATGATCTCAGCAAAGAACAGTTCGCCGAGAAGAAGAAAGAATACACCGAGATCTTCCTGAAATAGCGAGGCCAGTGAGTGTCGGTCCAGGAAAAGACCATCGCAGCCGGCGGGCCGCTCGAGACTGCGAAGGGACAGAGCCCGCTTGCGATTTTTTTCACCCAGCCGGTGAATTGGGTTTTTCTGATCGTCGGCAGCATCATCGGCTTTCTTAGCCTCTATCCGACTTTTTTTCTTTTCTACGGGAGCCTTACCGATGCGCCTCTCGGCGTGCCGGGCAATTTCACGTTAGAAAACTACGTGCGCGCCTACGGCGACGCGGAAGCCTATCCGTTGCTGTTGAACTCGTTTGTTTTCGGCATCGGATCATCGGGTTTGTCGATCCTTTTCGCATTAGCCCTCGCGTGGATCACGATTCGCACCAACGCACCGTTCAGACGTTTTTTCGAGCTTACCGCAATTGTTCCCAATATTCTGCCGCCAATTTTAGTCTCTATTTCCTGGGTTATGTTGCTGAACCCAAGTAACGGGCTGGTCAATGCTTCACTGGTTAACTTACTAGGGTTAGAGCGAGGTCCTTTCAACATCTATTCAATGCCGGGGTTAATTTTTGTCGAGTCGCTGATTCTGACACCGCTGGCGTTCTTAATTATCGCCGCAGCTCTGAAGAGCATGGACCCGTCGCTCGAAGAATCGGCGAAGACCCTCGGCTCCACTGAGTTTGGCGTGATGCGGCGTGTCACATTTCCACTGATCCGCCCCGCGATTCTCGCCGCGGCCACTTTGAATTTCGTGCGCGCCGTCGAAAGTTTCGACACGCCGGCGATCATCGCTCTTCCGGCGCGTATTGAAGTTTTCACCACGAAAATCTGGCGCGAAGCACTGGGCTCTTTCCCCACGAATCACAACTTGGCTGCGACTTACGGCGTCGGCATCCTCGGGATCGCCCTGGTGTTTGTTTATCTCTATCGCCGCTTCACCTCGCAAGTGGAAAGTTTCTCGACGGTGACCGGTAAAGGCTTTAGGCCCCACCAGATCGATCTAGGTCCATGGCGCGTTGCCGCCTCAGGCCTGGCGTTTCTCATGCTCGTCCTGTTGGTGGTCTTGCCGATTCTCGTCCTGGTTTTAGTCGCGATACTGCCGTACTATCACGTGCCCACTTGGCAGACGTGGCAAAATCTCACGCTAGATAATTTTCGCTACGTCTGGGTTACCCCGCGTGTTCACAGAGCGTTTTTCAACAGCTTCTTTCTCGCTCTGGTGGGCGCCACTGCTTGCATGGTGCTGGCGTCTCTGGCGTCCTATATCACTGTTCGAACCAAGATTACCGGGCGCGGGATCATCGAAGGGCTCGTGTTCATCCCGTGGGCGTTCCCGGGTACCGCCATGGCTCTGGGGCTACTCTGGGCATACGTCGATTTTCCGATTCCGATCTACGCAACCATTTGGATCATTCTGATCGCATATGTAACCCGCTTTTTGCCCTACGGCCTGAGAGCCGTCACCAGCACCATCATTCAGGTGCACAAAGAATTGGAAGAAGCTTCGGTAGTCTGCGGAGCAGGGTTCATCGCAACTTTTCGCCGCGTGCTGATTCCCATGATGCGACCCGGGGTGATGGCCGGCTGGATCATTCTCGTGACTATTTTTATGCGCGAGTTCAGCGCGACGCTTTTTTTATACAGCCCGGGCGCCGAACCGTTAGGGCCGCTACTCTATTTTCTCTATTTAGACGGCATGCGCGGCCGCGTGGCCGCCATTGGCCTCGTCATCTCAGTCATTTCGATCATTCTCATCGCCATTGCCCAACGTTACTCGCGTTGGGATTCGAAATGAAGACAAAGATCGAGGATAGACGATCGAAAATCGCCTCGATCCTCGATCTCCGACCCTCGCCTAATAAGTAAGGAGGAAGCGTGGAAAAATTGCTCCTCACGGTCGCCTGCGGCGACTACGACCGGACCAAGGCTCTTCAGGACGGTTCGGTAGAACCGGAAGGAATCAAATTGAATTATCTCCCCATGCAGTCCGAAGAGATCTTTTGGCGCATGGGACACTATAGAGAATTCGATATCTCGGAGATGTCGCTCTCCGCTCATGTCACGATGATCGGCCAGGGCAACTCCCCTTTCGTTGGTATTCCGATATTTCCCTCCCGATACTTTAGACATTCTTCGATCTACTACAATGTCGAATCGGGAATCAAAAAACCCGAAGACTTCAAAGGTAAAAAGGTCGGTACCCCGGAATACGCCATGACGGCAGGGGTGTGGATTCGCGGCTTTCTTAGCGATGACTACGGCGTGAAAGCGCAGGACATGAAATGGTTTCTGGGCGGACAGACCGATCCCGGCCGAAAGGAACGAGTCCAACTGAACCTTCCGCCTGAAATCAATGTCCAGTCCATTCCAGATGATAGAACACTCAATGGCATGCTGGAGAGCGGTGAGATCGACGCGCTGATTTCCGCTCGCAGTCCATCCGGCCTCGGCAACGGCTCGGGAAAAGTGCGGCGCCTGTTTCCCAACTACAAAGAAGTGGAAATCGAGTACTACAAGCGCACCAAAATTTTTCCCATCATGCATATCGTGGTGATTCGGAAAGATGTTTATGACCGCCACGCATGGGTGGCCAGGAGTTTGTATAAGGCTTTCTGCTCGGCCAAGGAACACGCGCTTCAGACTATGCACATTTCCAATGCTCACGCCTACATGCTTCCATGGCTCTCCTGGGAGCGGGAGCAGCTCAGGGCAATTTTCGGACCGGACTGGTGGCCCTACGGGATTGAGGCCAATCGAAATGTCCTCGAAGCTTTAATCCGCTATTTGCGCGATCAAGGCCTCTTGAAGAATCCCATGAAGATAGAAGATATTTTCGCGCCGAGTTCGGTTGGAGAGTTTAAGCTCTGAGAAGGCGCGAGGCATGAGGCGGGAGGCGAGAGGCCAGATGTCCGGAACGACTGGAACCATTTGAACCATTGGAAGGTATCGAACTGTCCACAGGCGCGTTGCGCCTGATCCGCTCCGCCCGCATCGCGCATCTCGCCACGGCGGACGCCAGCGGACGGCCGCATGTCATTCCTATCTGCTTCGTCTTTGATGGCAAAGACTTCTACTCGCCGATCGACGAGAAACCGAAGCGAACAGCGCCGAGCAAATTAAAGCGCTTGAGAAACATCCGTGAAAATCCTCAAGTTGCGCTGGTCATCGACCGTTATAGCGAGG
>DATACQ010000345.1:0-3332 GCA_036258955.1 Binatia bacterium | reverse complement strand
AGCCCGTCATAGCCACTCGAGGCCGGTATATTGAGGTTGCCTTGGCGTAACTGCTTAGCGCCGGAGTTTCCTAGCGGGGTCGGAGCAAGGGATCTCGACCGCGGACGTTATCGGCTTTTGCAGCAACGCTGGGCGAACTGTTCCGTCTTATCTATATTCGTTTCGCAATATACCCATACGCTAGATTGCTTCTATCAGTGCCCGCCATCTCATATTGCTTTTTTAGCTGAGCAAAGGAATCATTTTCGAATTTGTTCATCGCCGCTCGGATATCAAGCTTATAAAGGCGCGCGCTGTTATAGCCAAGGATTGCGCTTTTCACCAAGCCGTCACCGGCTCCCAGTGGCCTGAAACCATGTTGCTTCTGCATGTCTTGCGGAATTTCAAGGCGGCGCAAGGCTTCGATCTGCCACTGCGGCGATCCGTACCATAGAGAGTCTGTTCCCCATACGACATGGTCGGCGCCCATGCCGCGAATCAAAATGCCCAGCATCGCAGCGGCAAGTCGAGGATGCGAGATGCATGTGCTCGCGAATACCGCACCAAGGTCGGCATAGACGTTATCAACGCCGAACTTTGCGGGGATTTCCGCGAGATCGCTGACCCATGCGAGCCGGCCGGTCTTCGCGAATTCGGCTTCGGCGCTCTCCGGATCGCCCTGGTGGCGGTAGCTCGAGTGATAGATGGCAAAGGTCAGCTGCGGCCAGTCCTTGGCGGCCTTGGCGACGTCCGAGACGCCCGCATGTTTCAACATGCGCGGAAACTTCTTTGCGGCACTTTCGGTGAAGAGCCCTTTGTGGACGCAAACGATGGGCGCCCCGGACTTGGCGATTTTTTCATATACAGGGTAAGCGATTTTTTCGTCATCCATGAGCCAGGGATATTGGCTGGTCTCCAGATTGTTGACGTCACCGATGGTATAACCCTTCCAGGAATCGGGACTCAGCTCGGCGATCACCTGATCCATTTCCTCCTGCCCACCGGGCGCCCCTGGGGTGAACACTGCTTGGTACATCTGGCGTTTTGCCCCGGCCATCCTGTTGATTCGTTGGCGCGCCTCGAACTTCATGCGGTTAGTGAGAAACCAGTTGCCCGGCACGTCCGAGGGCGCTCCGCTCAGCATGACCACTTTGGTATCGCTGTCCAGAAACATTTCCTTGACGTAGTTATTGAATTGGAGATGCTCGAAGGTCTGCGGCTCCTTGACGAGATCCGGATTCCAGCCCGCCTTTCCTGTATTGTTCCGAAGGTTGACAAACCGGCGCAGCGGTGAATCCACTGGAGCGTCGGGGCGCAGGAAGTGCGTATGATCATCGAAGATGAACTGATGGGATATTTTTTTTGCCCGGTCGGCAGCCATCTCCGGGATCGCTGCCTCGGCTGCATCGACCTGAAAAAAGTAACCATAGACTTCGTTCATAGCGACGAACGCCGCAGCCATACCTGAGACGCTCTTGAGAAATTGTCGGCGGCTTACGCCATGCCGCTTCCCCAAGCGCTCGCCCATGTCTTTGATCCGGGCTTCGAACTCGCGCTGTTTTGGAGTCTGCCGGTTCGGCATGAACTCCCCGTTGGAAACCTCTTGTGTCGGTATCGGCGAGCGAAAAGAGATGTTCTCGGCGGCCGAAAGTTTTTTATAATCCTCTTTGGATAACTGCTCGGACATAGGACACCTCCATAAACCAACGTGATTACCGAACCATTGACCGAGGCTATTACGCGCGCGCCGAGCGTGTCAAATCGCTCCTGAAGACTGGCCCCGGGTCGTACCCGCGCAATATGTTGAACACGATAGAAGCTGCGGATTTAGGACGGAATTTCCGGCTTAGAGCGCACTTTTTCGCCCGAAAGCGAGCTCTAAGCCAGAGCGATGTCATGCGGCAGCATAGAGGGATATGGTCTACCATCGGTATTAGCAAGTAGCAGGACCGGCGAGAATCTAGCCCGCATTATTCATGGTCGGGGAAACTTGCGACACAGTGTTCAGTCCGAGGAATCAAGCCTCGAAGAGAGCGGACACGGGAGTACACAGTGCGCCGACTTGTTCATCTTCGGCGCTATTTGCGTTTCCCTCGAGAGCTGCCGTAATGAATGTATTTGCCGTCCGCCTCAAGGTACAACTCTATTGGACGCGATCAGAGAGACTTGTTTCCTCGGACGAAAATCTCGTGAATAGTCCGGGCTAGTAGCGAAGGTTCTGACGAGGATGTGGCTCTTGGGGCAGTGGCCTGTTTATTCAGGGCTCGCTTGAGCCTGAAGTGTCGCCCTCGTCACCTGCATCATCCGAGGGGTCGACCGGCATGATGCCATCTTCTCACCAGGAGACGCAGCTCTTTAAGTAGACGACACCCTGAGGATGATCGATTTCGAGCAATCCCGCCTCGCACGTCCTCATTGCGTATCCTCAAATCTCTTGTTGAGAAATTTCAGATTTGCGCAGTGAGCAAAGGGGATTTTAAATGCTGACCGCATCCAAGCTCGGCAGGCATTTAGGCTACCGGACTATCCTCTTATCGCTTGGACTCGCAGACCACGCGCCCTTGCCGCCTTACACTGACGGTCGTCGGCAGAAACGAACAGGTCAGTCGAGCATTCCGAGCCGCAGGCGATATGTAACGCATCGGCACTACGGAGCGGAAACTGCTCAAGCAATGCCACAGCCTGAGCGATCACTTCCTCGGTAATTCCGATCACCGTTGCGTCGTCGACCTCCGTAAGTAGTGATGCATTTGCATTTCGGTACTCTTCGGTTGAAAGCCTGCGTTCGTGGCGGCGGCGCAGGGCTGAGACGATTTCCGGAACGCAAATCACGGCGACGGCTAACGCCGAAGCAGAAGAGAGGATGGCTTGAACCTGAACGCTTCTTTTCTCTTCGATGTATCGTTTAGCCAGAGCTGAAGAATCGAAGAAAACATTTAACGTGACTTCCGCCTTTCCGCAAGATCGCCCTGCTGAGGGATGCCCCGGGTTGGATCAACCGAAAACCGGACCGTTTCCATGAAGGAATTGTCTCCTCGGCGTCAGCGGGAACGATTTTCGCCACTGGCTTGCCGTGACGAATGACAAGAACCGTTTCACCCTTCTCAACGAGAGTAAAAACTTCTGACGCCCGCTTTCGGAATTCAGTAAATGATAAAGTTTTCATAGCAGGTGGCCTCCATCGGTCCTGATTGTACATTACTGCACATTCATGCGCGATTTAGGAAATCATCCGGACACAGAACACGTATAAGGCGGATTGAGAAGCAACAAGCACAGATACGTGCGCTGTTTGACTAGCGGTTCTTTGAGATCAGTTACCGTTCCGGTTCGCGGATCGCCGGATGTCGGTG
>DATACQ010000344.1:0-2306 GCA_036258955.1 Binatia bacterium | reverse complement strand
CTGGTGCGCAATCCGATTTCGTTGAAAAACTTTTCCGGTCCGAGATATTCGCGCACCGCCTCTTTCTCGATTGTAATAGGCTCGCTGTGTCCCTCCGCGACGCGCGTCGCCACGCCGCGGCAGATGGAACCCAGCTCCCGTTCGAGCTGGCGTACGCCGGCTTCGCGCGTGTACGATGAAATCACCTCCCGGATTGCCTCGTCGGTAAAAGTCACCTGGCCTTCGGCCAACCCGTTTTGTGCGGTCTGTCGCGGGATCAGATAATTTTTCGCAATCGCCAGTTTTTCTTCATCGATGTAGCCGGCGATCTGGATGATCTCCATACGGTCGCGCAGCGGCCCCGGAATCGTATCGAGCACGTTGGCGGTGGCGATAAACAGCACCTGGCTCAGATCAAAGGGCACTGCGAGATAATGGTCTTGAAACGTCGTATTCTGCGCCGGATCCAAGACCTCCAGCAACGCCGATGAAGGGTCACCATGAAAGCTGGCGCCGAGCTTATCGATCTCGTCAAGCATGAAAACCGGGTTACGGGTTCCCGCCTTGCGAATCCCCTGGATGATATTGCCCGGGAGCGCACCCACGTACGTGCGCCGGTGACCGCGAATATCCGCCTCGTCGTGAACGCCGCCGAGGCTTTGACGCACGAATTTGCGATTCATGGCGCGGGCAATACTCTGGCCGAGCGACGTTTTGCCGACGCCGGGGGGGCCGACAAAACACAAGATCGGGCTTTTCCCATGCGGCGCCAGCTTGCGCACGGCAAGAAACTCGATGATGCGCTTTTTCACCTTCTCCAGGCCGTAGTGATCGGCATCGAGAATCTCGCGCGCTTTCGGCAGATCGAGCTCTTCTTCGCTGAGCACGTTCCACGGCAGCTCGATCATCCAATCCAAATAGGTTCGGATTACAGAGTGTTCGGACGCCATCTCCGGCATCCGCTCAAAGCGCGACAATTCACGCAGCACTTCTTTCTCGACATCCGGCGGCATCTTCGCGTCGAGCACCTTTTTGCGAAGATCTTCGGCTTCCACCGACTGACCCGTCTCTTCGCCCAACTCTTTCTGGATCGCTTTCAATTGCTCGCGGAGAAAGTATTGCCGCTGGGCTTTATCCATTGAATCCTTAGTTTCTTCGCCGATCTTCTTGCTTAGTTCGAGTATCTCGATTTGCCGCGCGAGTTTCTCCGAAACCCTCTGAGCGCGCACTTCAGGATCCAGAAGCGCCAAAATTTCCTGCTTTTCGGAGGTGGGCAGGTCCAGCGTTGAGGCGATGATATCGATCAAGGCCAGCGGATTATCGATGCGCTCGATTGTGGATCTCAGCTCCTGCATCGGCTCGGGGAGCAGTGACAGCGCTTTCACGGCTTCTTGTCGCAGGTTCAAAATTCGTGCTTCGAACGGGCGCGTCTTAGGCACCCCCTCCTCGATCAACGTCACGCGCGCGATGAGATAAGGTTCGCTCTGCAGGACTTCAGCAATCTCGAATCTTTGTTGCCCCTGGATGATAATCTGCCGCTGGCCATCGGGCAGGCTGAACATCCTCAACACGTTGGCTGCGGTGCCAATTGAATAGAGATCTGAGGCCTGCGGTTTCTCAATGCTCGGGTCGCGCTGCGTCACAAACCCCACGGCGATATTTTGCCGCACGGCTTCATCCAGAACTTGCAGGCTGCTGCGCCGGCCCACCGCGAGCGGCATGACGGTCGATGGGAACAGCACCGCGTTCCGCAAGGGCAAAAGCGCCATTGCTCCCGGCGGGATGGCAATGCGTGATTTGGCTGTCGTCTTCTCTTGATTCTGTTCTTCGGTCATGAGTTTTTCTTGAGCTCGATGATGAGCAAGCCGTCTTGCAGAGTCACTTTGCCGATGGTGAGCGAAGTTCTACCCTCGAGGACGGTGATGCGGCGCTCGAATCTTCCCAACGGAATTTCCCAAAGCTTCAGTTCACCATCCTGGCAACAGGTCGGAAGAGGTCGTTGGCCCGTAACGACCAGCTCTCGCCCGTCCAGTCGTAGCTCGACGTCTTTGACGGCAACTCCCGGAATTGCGCAGATGACCCAAAGGCTCTCCTCGGTTTCGACGACGTTTACAGGAGGAGGCCAACTGCTGCCATGCAAGTCGCGGTATTGCGTGCCTAGAGCAATTTGCAGGAAGTTCGCCTGTATCCGCTCAGCTTGGCGGAGCAAACTGTTCGCCCGGTGTCTGATTAACAAGTCCCAATCATCGTACGCCATTGAAGCCGTCTACATCTTTCGTGTTTCGCATGAATTAAACGCTAATAACCAGCGGATGTTTTGTCAAGGA
>DATACQ010000343.1:0-6066 GCA_036258955.1 Binatia bacterium | reverse complement strand
CAAGCTCTATCGGCACCGTCACCGGATTTATGGGCCTAGCATGCATCACGAGAGCCGCCATCGGGATCAGCCCGAGGTGAATTAGCGAGGATGCCGTAAACGATGAGATGAGCCAGCGATCGTTCACGGTGCCGATTCCTTCGGTTTAACTGCGATGGCCATCCTCGCCACCTGGGCGGCGCGAGCGATGTCCATGACTTCGACAACTTGGCCGTGCTCGACCGTATCATCGGCGTTGATAACGACAAGCAGCTCGGGATTGGATTCGACTTGGCGCCGCAGCAGCTCCGCGAGCGAGCGCTTGTCCACTGGCTCTTTGTCGAAAAAGACTTGCGCTTGCCGGTCGATGGTGATCGCCGCGCTTTCGGCTGGCGCTTGCTGGCCGGCGGCGGCCTTAGGCAAATTAACGGGCATGCCGCGATACTGAGCCATCGACAATGTCGAGATCATGAAGAACACCAAGAGAAAAAAAATCGTGTCGATCATCGGGATGATCTCGATGCGCGCTTTCTTTTCGCTCCGTCGCTGAATGCGCATCAGTGCTTCCCCGCGTTTTCGTGCAGCAGCAACTCCAGCGAAGAGCTGAAGTGCTCCATGGCATCAAGTTCTTTCTCGACACGAGAATTGAAGTAGTTGTAGGGGATCAGAGTCAGGATGGCGATCAACAGACCGGTGGCGGTCGCGATCAGCGCTTCGGCGACCCCGCCGGTAATCGCATGAGGTTGCCCCATGCCGGCGTCGGACATGATGTCGAAGGAGCCGATCATGCCGACGACGGTGCCGAGTAGCCCGAGAAGCGGTGCCAGAGTGATGATCGTGTCGAGGGCGCCGAGTCGGCTTTTCAAAACCGGGATCTGCGCCTGCGCTGCGGCTTCCATGGCTTTCGCCGGCGCCGGGTTGCGGTGCGCCAACCCTGCCGCCAGTACGCGCGCGATCGGCTGATGCGAATCCTTGCCGAGCTCGAGAGCCTTATCGAACTCGCCCGCATCTACCAGGGCGAGCATATGCTGGACGGCCTGCTGCGATCTCATTCGAGCCCAGAAGATTAGCCGCTCGATGGTAAGAGCCAGCGAAATGACCGAGCAGGCGAGCAGCGGGATCATGACAATGCCGCCTCTAATAATGATGTCGAGCACTTGAGTCATTGCTGCCGAGTTCCTCTCGATTGAAATCCATGGACGGGTCTCGTATCGATGTGAGTTATGCGTGCGTAGAGGCGGCTTCGGCGAGCAATTGAATAGCTTCGCGCCGCCACATGAGCGCTTGCGAAATGTAATGCTCGCGCAATACCGTTCGTCCGTTTTCTTGTTTGCGCAGCGCCAGAACCAGATAGTGAAGCGAAATAATGACCGCGGTATCGTAGTGCGTCGCCTCGGCGTGCTTTTTCTCCAACCAGAGAGCCGCCTTGAGAATGGTAACGGTTGGGAAGCATTCCGTTTCACGTTGCATCTGCAGCGCTCTGTCGATCCACGGATCAGCCATTTCGTCCTCCCAGAAAATAAAAAGAGCCCGAGAAGCGTTATTCTTCTCGGGCTCGGGGTTCGTAACCTCTGGCCTCTACTGTTCGTTTATACAAATGAAATATCTTTGTCAATACGAATTATATTCATTCGCCTTGGCGAAGCATTACCCCCCGGCATTCGGACTGCCGGTTTTTTCCAACGGAATTACGATTGTACGCTTGCAGCGGCGGCACTTGATTTCTACGCCGGCGGGGACCAAGCGCGCCAGCAGATTGCCGCAATCGCAGCGAACCGGTTCTCCCTCGGTGTTGCTGGTGTTCCTCATAAGACCAGCTAAGCGGTTTCTATTGCTCTCGCGCGCGGCGTGGCGCGCCAGAGCCACAGGAGTGCGAAGATCAGCGCCACAACCAAAATGCCCTGGGCGAGCAGTGTCTGTACGGTAGGATATATGCCCAAAAACGGCAGCTGTGGCGCCCAGGGGAGCGGCGTCTCGCCGATCAATCCCACTGCCTGCAGATCCTTAATACCTTCGCCGGCAAACACGAAAGCGAGTAGATAAAGGAGCGCGCTGCTGACGCCAAAGAAGAGTCGCAGGGGAATCCTCATGCCGAGTTTGAAGATGGCATAAACAATCGCGCCGACCACAGCCGTGCCGGCGAGAAAGCCCCATACGACGGAAGTGTGGGTATTTTGACTCTGCAGCCACAGAGCTTGATAGAAGAGCACCGTCTCGAAAGCCTCCCGATAGACGGCGAGAAACGAAACTCCGACCAGAGCGACCACGCGGCGGCCACTCAGCGCCTCTTGAACGCGCGCCTGGATAAAGTGATGCCAGCGCTTCGCTTCCGCCTTGGAGATAAGCCAGTAGCTCACCGAAAAAAGCACCACCGCGGCCAAAAGCGACGTGAACCCTTCCACCAGTTCGCGTTGCGCGCCGCTGAAGGTGCTGACGGTCTGAGCCAAAATCCAGGTAACGACTCCTGACAGCAGCGCGAGGATCCAACCGAAGTGCACGTACCGTATCACTTCAGCTGCGCCCATGGTCTTGAGCACGGCGATAATGGCCGCGACGATCAAAGCGGCTTCGAGCCCTTCGCGAATGATGATCAACGCCGAATTGAGAAGAGTATATCCGCCGCTTTCCGTATCAGCTCGGCCGAGAATATCCAGTGCTTGGACCAGACCCGCATCGAGCTTGGCATAAAGTTCGCGCACCCGGTCAGGGTTGCCGCCGCTGCGCATCAGACCGCGCAGCTCCGTGAACTGCGCCTCCAGCTCGCGTCCCATTGCGGCGTTCTTGGCGAATAAAGCCGGCTCAGCGAGCTCAAAGCCGTCCAGGTAAGCATCCACCGAGCGCTGGTACGCGTTCTTGAAGTTGCCCTGCTCGTAAAGCTCCAGCGCTTCGCGCAAGTAGGCGCGGGCGGTAAGGAGCGGATCCGCTTTGCGCTCTTGGGGCAAGCCGCGCCGGAGATAGGCAAGTGCGCTTTTCGCATCCTGCTCGTTGCCGAGCACGGCTGTGAGCTTCTCAATCAGTTGGCCATCGGCGGAACCGGCCAGCGTGGCTGTAGTCGTAAATTCTTCGTCAAGCTTCCGCCCCTCGAAGAGCTTTTTCCCCGCCGCTGCATCGTCATCAGAGAAACGCAAAGAGAAAACGTAGAATGCCGCTGCCCAGCGCTGCTCTTCCGGAAGAGCGGAAAAGTTGGGCATGGCGGTTCCTTCGATGCCGAAGGTGGTGGTGTTGAAAGCTTTGAACGGCGAGAGGTTGTTGATCAGGTCGGAATCGAGAAAGTCCGCGGGCGCGGGCTCTTTGGGCTGCATGGTGGCGGCGCCCGGACCGTCGCCTCCGCCCGCCGTGCCATGGCACTGCGCGCAGTTCGCCTCATAGACGACCTTCCCGCTGTCGTAACTCGGAATAGCACTGGGATGAGTGAGAATGTTGTAGGTTTTAATCAGGCGATCCTTGATCTGCTGCGCCAGGTCCGGAACCGCTTCATCGCCCGACTTCGCTTCAATATGGGCCGCAAGCGCGCGCAGTTCCTTTTCGATATTGGCCCGGTCACCGCCCTCTTGATTTTTTAGCTGATTGAATAACTCCAGGCTCCGCGCCGAGAACTCGGACATCTCCTGGTATTCGTCGTTATTGATGACAGTGCCGTCCCGAACGGCGTTGCGATAGTCGCCGCCTATGTAGTCGACCAGGGAGAGCACCCTTTTCGCTTCTTCGTCAGCCCAGCAGAAGGAGACCCCGGCAACGATCAAAATGAAGACGCTGATCAGACTTCGCATGGCGTTACCCGTGCCCGGCCATGAGCGACTCGGCACTGCTTTCATCCCTGGCCTGCCTCTGCACGCCTGATCAGACCGGAGCGTGCGATCTGGCGCGAGAGCAGAACCAGAGGCAGCAGCGCGACAGCGACCATTAACAATGCCGGCACCGCCGCCTCGGCGATGCGCTCGTCTTTCGCAAGATTGTAGGTCTCCACCGCCAATGTATCGAAATTGAATGGCCGCATGGCGAACGTCGCCGGTAATTCCTTCATGACATCGACGAACACAAGCAAGCCCGCAGTGAGGAGACTGCCCCATAGGATCGGAACGTGAACGCGCAGAAGCGTGCGGACGGGAGAAAGACCGAGGCTGCGCGCGGCATCGTCCATGGACGGTGTTACTCGGGTCAGTCCTGCTTCCACGGTGCCGAAGGCCACCGCCAGAAACCGGACAACATAACCATAGATCAGCGCTGTCATGGAGCCGGTGAGGAGGAGCCCCGTTTTGATGCCGAACTCCTCGTACATCCAGCCGGCAATGGCGTTATCGAGTTTGCCGAGAGGCAGCAGGATTCCCACAGCCAGCACCGCGCCCGGCATCGCATAGCCGAGAACCGCCAATTGGTTGGCGCCGTGCACGAGGGGGCTTTTGATCGTGCGCGCCGCGTAGGCGAGCAACGCCGCGACGGTTACCGCCGCGACAGCGGCGACGCCGGCCAAGGTGAAGGTGTTTACGACCAGGGCTTGAATACGCGGGTTGAAGCCGACTTCTGGATCGCTTAGGACGAGCTTGAGCAGCACGCCTGCTGGAACGAAGAATCCGAACACAACAGGCGCGGCGCAGAATGCAAACGCGCCCATCGCCGCCCACCGTGACAAATTCTGCGGTGGCATGGGGATGCGCTTACCCTCATAGCGTGCGCTACCGCGATTTGTGCGCTCAAGAAAGATCATCAGAAAGACGAACAGCAGCAAGCACGTTGCAAGCTGGCCCGCGGCTACCGAGTCCCCCAACGACAGCCAGGCGCGGTAGATACCGGTGGTAAATGTGTTCACGGCGAAATATGAAACGGTGCCGAAATCGGCGAGTGTTTCCATCAGCGCCAAAGCGGTCCCGGCAACGATCCCGGTGCGCGCGAGCGGGAGAGCAACATACCAGAACCTGCGCCACGATCCATAGCCGGCGAGCGAGGCGGCCTCAAGTGTCGTTCTCGACTGCTCCAGAAACGCCGCACGGGAAAGCAAATAGACATACGGATAGAGAGCAAAGGACAACATCGCCGCGGCGCCGGGAAGGGAACGGATCTCCGGAAACCAGTACTCCCGTACCCGCCATCCCGTGATCTCGCGCAGCGCGCTTTGTACCGGGCCGGCAGCCTGAAGCCAGTCGGTGTAAGCATAAGCCATGACGTAGGCCGGCATTGCTAACGGTAGAACGAGCGCCCACTCAAGAATGCGTTGGCCTGGGAAAGAGTAGACGGTGACCAACCATGCCGAAATGACGCCAAAGAAGATCACGCCGGCAGCCACTAGAAGGACGAGCAGAAAAGTGTTGACCAGGTACTCAGGCAGCACCGTGGATACGAGATGCGCCCACGTAGTCTCGCCCGGGAGAAATACGTTGGACACCACCGCTACGATCGGCGCGAGCACGAGCGCTGCGGTGGCGATGGAAATCCATCCCAACCGCCCGAGCCGAGGGGCGTAGCCCAAAAAGGTTCTTGAGCGCAGAGCGAGGGCGCCGGTCATGTTAGCTCGACAGAAGTCTCGAGTCCCGCGTGCAGAGTCTTGGGTTAAGATTAAACCCATGACCCGGGACTCTAGACCCGAGACTCGTGGAAGCTCATTTCCAGCCGACCTGGTCGGCAATACGCTGGGCGAGGTTCTGCGTCGGTCCAAGTTTCGCCAGAGGCAAAGAGTCGGTCTTGAATTTGCCCAAGGACTCGAGCTCCGGATTCTCAAGCTTTACACCCGGAACTATCGGCCATTCATTGTTGCCCTTCGCAAACAGCGTCTGAGCGGCATCGCTCGCCAGGTATTCGAGAAACTTCACCGCGGCATCCCGATGCGGCGCATTTTCGAGCATACCGCCGCCGGAAATGTTGACGTGGGTACCGCGGTCGCCCTGGTTCGGCCATACGAGCTTAACCTTCTCCACCAACGAGCGGTCTTCGGGCTTGTCCGAGCGCATAATACGCACATAATAGTAGTGATTGGAGAGGGCCAGCGCGCATTCACCGACATCCACCGCGCGGAGTTGGTCCGTGTCGCCGCCCCGCGGTGGACGGGCCAGGTTTCCTGCCACGCCACGCGCCCACTCGGTCGCTTTCTCCTGG
>DATACQ010000342.1:0-5436 GCA_036258955.1 Binatia bacterium | reverse complement strand
TTCGGGTGAAAAAAAGTATTGACATTAACCGCCGAATTATGAATTATCACTCCCTGTCTCGTTGCTACCAAGAATAAACTCAACAAAAAATCACCACACAAAACGTTGACGGAGGGACAGAGGGATGACGAAGAGCGATCTGGTCGAGGCGGTCGCCAAGGCGGCCGACATCAGCAAGTTTGCCGCCAACAGCGCCGTGGACGCCGCGTTCGAAAATATTGCGCGCGCGATTAGAAAGGATAAGCGTTTTCAAGTGCCGAGCTTCGGGACCTTTACAGTACGTTCTCGCAAGGCGCGCAAGGGAAGAGACCCGCAAACCGGCTCCGTCATTAGCATCAAAGCGAGTAAAACGGTGGGGTTTAAGCCAGCCCCGACCCTCAAAAAAGGCCTATAAACAATCCTTCGCTGGACAACGCGGCCACCGGGGAGACCCGGTGGCCTTTTTTACGGCCTCCTTGATGAGCAACGGCGATGCACGTAAGATTAAGCGGATTCGCGCCGGGCTTTCAAGGAACGACTCATGTCACTGAAAACCGAAAAAATTTGGTTCGATGGCAAACTCGTCCCATGGGAGGACGCTAAAATTCATGTGCTGTCCCATGGCCTCCATTATGGCACCGGATATTTCGAAGGCATTCGGTGTTATGCGCTGATGGACGGTCGCTCGGCGGTCTTTCGCCTCAACGAACACATGCGGCGGCTTGCCGACTCCGGTAGAATTCTGGGATTTCCGCTCCCTTATTCGGTTGCGGAACTCGAGCAGGCAACATTGGAAGTCATCCGCGCGAATAAGCTAAAGGAATGTTATATCCGCCCGCTGGCTTTTCTCGGTCTCGGCGAATTGGGTGTGTACGCGCCCAAAAACCCCGTGAGCGTTTGCATCGCGGTGTGGCCTTGGGGCGCTTATCTCGGCGATGAAGGATTGCGTCACGGCATTCGCGCCAAGGTGTCCTCATTCACGCGCCATCACGTCAACGTGATGATGACGAAAAGTAAGGCGACCGGCAACTACATCAACTCCGTCCTTGCCAAAGGCGAAGCGAAAAAGGCCGGGTATGACGAAGCGATCATGCTCGATGCCGAAGGCTATGTCTCGGAAGCGAGCGGTGAGAATATCTTTATCGTGCGCGACTGTGTAATGAAAACGACGCCGCTGACGTCTATCTTACCGGGGATTACCCGCGCGTCGATTGTCGCCATCGCGCGCGACAAGGGCTATCAAGTCATCGAGGAGCGTTTTACGCGCGATGAGCTCTATACCGCTGACGAAGCCTTTTTCACCGGCACGGCGGCAGAACTTACGCCGATTCGCGAGGTCGATGATCGCCAAATCGGCGCCGGGACCCGCGGTCCAATTACCACGGATATTCAGCAGGCATTCTTTGATATCATCAAAGGCAACGACGAGAGATACCAAACCTGGCTGACTTATGTGTCCGCCCCCGCCAGCTGAAAACCAGCTAGAAACCGCTACGCCGCAATGGCAGACAAACGCGATCCTACTCTCCGCGTGACGATGCTGCCTCGCGATACCAATGCGCGCGGCACGATTTTTGGCGGCGTCATTCTGAGTCACGTCGACTTGGCGGGTGCGATTGTTGCCGCGCGGGAGGGCCCGCGCAACTTTGTCACGCGCGCTATTCACGAAGTGGAATTCATCGCGCCGGTTTACGTCGGTGACGTCGTCAGTTTGTATGCGTCGGTGCGCAAGCGCGGGAACACGTCCGTCGCCATCAAGGTTGACGTTGAGGCGGAGCGCTTCAATGAGCCCGGAGTGGTGGTGAAGGTGACGACCGCCGAAGTGGTTTACGTGGCCGTGGACGAGAATGGCAAGCCCGTCCCGATTGCGTGACCTCATGATTAGACAGTTCTTGCTTGTCGCCGTAGCCCTGATGATGTTAACTGCGCCGGCTGACGCCGCGGCCCAATCGGAAGGTTGCCGCGATTGCAAAGCAAACGGCCCGGAGACCGCGCAACTCATCAAACAGGCGGATCGCCTCTATGGCGAGTTCAAGCCCAGAGAAGCCGCGGCGGAATTGCAGAAGGTTCTCCAAGTCGAGCCGGGAAACCTCGAAGCTTTGGCCAAGCTCTCGCGGGCTCATATAGACATAGGCGATTCGATTCCCGAATCGTCGCCGGACTGGAGAGAACGGCGCATTCGCGAATACCGCCAGGCCGAAAGCTACGCGCGCCAGGCGATTAAAACCCATCCAAATTCCACTTGGGGCTACTTTTATGTCGCGGCTTCACTCGGCACAATGGCCGGCCTCTTGCCTGTCGCCAAGCAAGTGGAGATTGCTGAGGAAATTCGTGCGGCCGCTGAAAAAGCCATTGCCCTCGACCCGCAGAACGGCTTTGCTTATCACGCTTTGGGAGTCTGGCACCGCCGAATGGCAGAAATTGTGAGGCGAGTCGGGTCGTGGCTTCGCTATGGTATGGCCGCACTTTGCCCAAGGGGGATTTGGACAAATCCCTTGAGTTTCTTACGAAAGCGGTTTCACTGAACCCCACCGTTATCGTCAGCCGGCTCGAATTGGCGCGCACCCATGCCGCGCGCGAAGAGTGGCCCGCAGCGCGCGCGCAGCTGAAATTCGTTGCGGATCTGCCGATTAAATTCTCCGATGATGCCCAGCACAAGCAGAAAGGCCAGGAGCTCATGGAGGAGATCAAATATCGCTAAAGCTTTCGACCCCGACGAGCGCATCACTGGAGCGTCTCGCCCGTTCTTTGGGCCACCTGCCTCTCCCAGCCTAACGATTTGCACCGTTAAGTTGTTTCAGTAATGATGGCGCCATAATGGAGTTCTGCGTGCGCGTTTTTGCCTTGGCACTGGCGCTCGTCTTGAGTGTGGCGTGCGGCAAATCTTCGCCGACATCCCAAGGATTGCGCGTCGGGTTTGTGCCCGCGGAAGATGCCCAACAGGTTGTTCGTAACGCCCAGCCGTTGGTCGAGATCCTGCAGAAAAAGCTCGGCATGGAAGTTCAGCCATTCGTCGCCACCGACTACACGGGCGTCGTTGAAGCGCTGCGCGTCGGCAAATTGGATATTGCGTTTCTGACGCCGGCGTCTTACGTGCTGGCAAAAAATGAGGCGAACGTGCGGGTGGCACTTAAATCCGAGCGCAAGGGCTCGCCTTACTACTATGCCGCGATTATTACGCGCGCCGATAGCGGCATAAAAAAACTCGATGATCTACGTGGCAAGGTTTTCGCCTTCGGCGATCCGCTGTCCACCTCGGCAAACGTTTTCCCGCGCAAGCTGCTACACGAGAAAGGCATCGATCCAGTGCGAGACTTCAAACAGATCCTCTATTCGGGTGGCCACGACGCGACGGTGCTCGCGGTGCTTCATGGCAAGGTTGATGCGGGGGCGACCTATGCCAATTCTACGGACGGCAGCGACACTGCGTGGGCGCGTTACTTGCAGAATCCCGAGGACGTCAAAAAAATTTCGGCCATTGCTTACTCCGAGCCCATACCCGCCGACAATCTCGTCTTCGCTGCCGGGCTAGACGATGCCTTAGGAAAGAAAATCGAAGAAGTTTTTGTCGAATTGAGCCGCGATCCGCAAGGTAAGAAAATGCTCAGAGACCTCTACCAGATCGATGGCTTCGTGCCCGCCACCGACACAGACTACGATTCGGTGCGCGAGGCGTTTAGCATCGCCGGCATTCAGATCAAGGAAGCGCTCAAGAAAAGACAGCCGTGAGCATCCTCGACATCAGAGGCCTGGAAAAGTCTTACGGCGCCGTGCCCGTGCTCAAGGGAGTCAGTTTCGCGATCGAACGCGGAGAGTTTGTCGGCGTCATCGGCCTGAGTGGCTCGGGAAAATCGACGTTGCTGCGATGCATTAACCGTTTGATCGATGCCAACGCGGGAGAGATTCTCGTGCCGCGCTTCCTCGTAGATCAAACCACCCCCAACGGCGCGACGCTGGACGTGCGGCGGCTCAATGCCCGCGAGATTCGGCTTTTGCGCCGCAAGATCGGTATGATCTTCCAGCAGTTCAACATCGTCAAGCGGTTGTCCGTTATGGACAACGTTTTGTCCGGCTCACTCGGTTATCAGTCCGCACTAAGCGGTTCGCTTAGATTCTTTACCGGCGAGATGAAGCGCCGCGCACTGATTAATCTCAAACGAGTCGGGCTTCTGGAGCATGCCTACAAGCGAGCCGACCGGCTAAGCGGCGGTGAACAGCAGCGGGTCGCGATTGCGCGCACGTTAATGCAGCAGCCCGCGCTGATTCTCGCCGATGAGCCGGTATCAAGCCTAGATCCAAAACTTTCCCGGGTTGTGCTCGATATCCTGAAGCGCGTCTGCCGCGAGGACGGCATTGCGGCTCTGGTGAGCTTGCATACGCTGGAGCTGACCCGCGAATATGCCGACCGGGTCATCGGGCTCAAGCAAGGCCGTATCTTTTTCGATGGTCCGGCGCTGAACTTAAGTGTTGCGGTGATCGATTCCGTTTATCAACGCCGAGAATGAACCTACGGTTCAGTTCAAAGTTCAAGGTTCAATGTTCAAGGTTTTTTGGCAGAATCTTGCGCTTTGGCGCGAACCAGCTTGAACTTTGAACCTTGGCGGTACCAAAGGAGAATCGCTTGATAGCCAAAATAAAGCACGAAAGCGATGACCCAATTCTTGCTGAAGCGCCGCCGCCGCCCCGGCGCGGCGGCCGCTTTTACCTATTGTTGGCGTTCGCTGTTCTGGTGCTCATCTGGTCTTTTCAGGGCGCCAAGATCAGACCCGCCGAGTTGATTCAAGGCATTCCGCAGATTTTCGTCACGATCGGACGTATGTTGCCCCCCGATTTCACCAAAGTCATCGATCCGAAGAGTTATTTTCTACCCGATGCGCTCTCGTTTGCGGAACTGGTGCTGCCTGTGCCGCTGGATGAGCAGGAGGCGCGCGCCAAACAGCGGTGGTGGGCTAATACGTTTCCGCAAACCATCGTCGGCGCCACCCTGGAAACGGTGCAAATGGCGCTTGCCGGGACGTTTCTTGCGCTTTTGGTCGCCTTCCCGTTGGGCTTCCTAGCTGCTCGGAACACGACGCCGCATCCAGCGGTCTACCGGGCCATCCGGCTGGTGCTTAATTTTTTTCGAACCATCCCGGATCTAGCTTTGGGTCTTCTGTTCGTGGCCGCCGTCGGCCTGGGCGCCTTTGCCGGCACGTTAGCATTGGCAATTCATACCGCGACGGTGCTCGGCAAACTGCTTTCAGAATCCGTCGAAAACATCGATGAGGGAGTGGTGGAAGCGATCCGCGCCACCGGCGCTGGATACACCCAGATACTTTCTTTTGCCGTGCTGCCGCAAATCCTGCCGGATTTGATCTCGTTTACTCTCTACCGCCTGGAGACTAACATTCGCGCGGCTTCGGTGCTCGGGCTCATTGGCGCGGGTGGTATCGGTTACCTCATGAATACGAGCTTCCG
>DATACQ010000341.1:0-3124 GCA_036258955.1 Binatia bacterium | reverse complement strand
GCGCAGCCGAGCGCCTCTCCAGGAAAAACATCGGCCCCGGCAGGGAGCGCTACAAGCTCCGTGGCTTTGGCCAGATCGTATTCAGCAAAACCGTGCTCGGAAAGAAACGCCACGCGTTGACCGCGTTGGACGGAACGCACACCGGCGCCAACGTCGTCGACAATGCCCCAACCCTCATGTCCGGGGGCACCCGGTTGTAGCGGATATTCGGTCCACGGCTGGCCGCGCCACACCGCAAGATTAGAGCCGCAGAGCCCGCAGCCTTGCACGCGTATCCTTACTTCCGCCGCTGCTGGCTGAGGCATGGGCACTGAATCGATTGTGAATTGCCGCGGCGCCACAAGGCGCGCCGCACGCATCGCCGCAATCCGGCTCTTGCTTGGATGTGTCAAGGGTTGCGCCGTTAGATCGCTTTGGCTCAGGTTCTGTTTTCGCGACACTGTTAAGCTCGAGTAGTCGTTACCGGCGCGGGCGACGGCATCCGGCGTGACGCGGCTCCACTGCGGTAGTAGGCCGGATAAGCACGTCGTTGCTCCAATAACCAATCGTAAAGTCGCTGAACGCCTTTAGCGGGAGCGATTTTTGGCATCCAACCGGTAGCCAGCTGAAACTTGCGCGTGTCGGAGACGTAATAACGTTGATCACCCGCGCGCCAGTTACTGAACTGATGCGGCGGGATTTCACCGCGGAGTGCGCGGATCATTTCGAGAAGCTCGAGGAGACTGAGCTTGCATTTGGGCCCGCCGCCTATGTTGAACGCTTGCCCTGATATATTGCCTACGTGGTCGCGGGCGTGTAGAAAAGCCCGCACGAGGTCGTCTACGAAGAGCACGTCGCGGACTTGCATGCCATCGCCGTAAATGGTGATCGGCTGGTCTTCCAGAGCAGAGATCAGGAAATGCGCGACCCAGCCTTGATCCTCATTGCCGAACTGATGCGGACCGTAAATGCAACTCATGCGAAATACGACCGCGGGAAGTCCGAAGGTTCGCGCATAATCGATGACATACTCATCGGCAGCGCCTTTGGAGCAACCGTACGGGCTGTGCAAATCCAACGGCCGCGATTCGTTAATGCCGTCGCGCAGCTCCGGATCTACCGGCACATAGCCGCCGCCTTCGCGGCTCAGCGCAATGTCTTCGAGGCCGCCGTAAACCTTGTTAGTGGAGGTAAAGAAAAGCGGCGGCGGGTCGTCGGCGCCGCGCAGCGTTTCCAACAGGTTGAGGGTGCCCAGCGCGTTGACGTCGAAATCGTGACGCGGATTGGCAAGGCTCGTAGTAACGGCGACCTGCGCGGCAAAGTGAAAAACCTGCTTGGCATTGCGCAGCGCGCGCCGCAGCGCATAAGGATTGCGCACGTCACCAAATTCAACTTGCAGCCGGCGACCATGGGTGTCGCGCAGCCAACGGAGATTTTTTTCTGCCCCCGGCCGAGACAGATTGTCGAAGATCAGCACGTGTTCGCCGCCACTGAGGAGGCGGTCCGCTAAATTGGTGCCCACGAAACCCGCTCCGCCGGAGATCACCACCGGCTGCTCCGGCTTGGATCTGGCGCGCCGGCTGCCGTTTTTAGGTTCGAGCGCTTCATCGACGGCCGTGAGCCCTCCGTCCGCCCACAAGCGCGCGAGCAGCTTAGGCGTGCCATCGCTGCGGCTGAGACCGAAATGATAGTCGCGATCGTCCGAGTGAAAGCCGTCACGGGTGGAGAACTCCGGATCGAGATCCCGGGCCGCGTACCAGTACATGCGATCGACCGGCGCGGCCGCCGCGCTGGTGAAAGCGCGCAGCTGTTCGTATTCGTCGTGGCGCCAGGTGGAATAACCGGCCGCACTGATCCAGATCTCGGCGCCGGAGCGGTGTTGATCGAGAATTTGCTGCACGCTTTGCACGATCGTGCGCCAGCTTTGCCAAGCGCTTTCCGAGCTTCCTTCGAAACCGTGCACGCCGACCGCGTCGATGTACTGCATCACGCCGCGCCGAAACATCAATTCAAGCCAGTTGGGATCGAAGACGTTGAGTCCGGCGAGCAGAGTGCGTTTACCGCGGCGCTGCGCCCAGTAAGCGGCCCCGCCGAGCATCGCGCAGAATTTTTCCCAATGCGGATCCAAGGTACGATCCCATTCGCACAGGCGATCGGGCTCGTTCCACAGTTCGATCCATTCAAAGCATTCGCCCAAACGGGTGATTAGGACATCGATAAAGTCGCCGTACGCCTTGGGGTCCCATGGCGGGGCGCAAACCCGCGGCGCTACGGTCTGAGACAAAGGCGTGTAAAGCACACAAGGAATGACATTGGCGCGGCGGGCCAAATGGGGTAGCAACCAACGGTACCAGGCTTCTCCTTCGGCTGTTTCCCAATCGGCCCACGAGACAATCGTACGGAGATCGGTGACGTTGAGGGCGCGCAAATCCCGCAGAACGCCTTCAACATGGTCGTGATTGCCAATATGGAAGTTTTCTACAATTCCAATGCGAACGCCTCCGGCGCCGTATGCTTCGCCGATATGCGTGCGTAGACTTGGATGCCGGATAACTCCCGGTTTCCCGGCGGCATGGCCAGAGTCCTCCCGTGTGGAACTCTTCATACCGTCAATCCCCGGCTAGTTAGCTCCTCGGCGGCGCGGTCGAAGTGATCTTCCGCTTGCTGGCCCTCCAACCAGTTCGCCAACTCGACAATACCGTGTTCCAAACTCACCTGCGGCTCAAAGCCCAAAAGAGAGCGCGCTCGGCTGATATCGGCGAAACAGTGGCGCACGTCGCCCATGCGGTATTTGCCGCTGATTTTCGGGTGGATGTTCTCACAGCCCAGAGCCCGTGACATGAGCTGAGCGAGGCCGCGAATGGTGCATGCATGACCGCTGCCGATGTTTAGAACCTGGTCTACAGCCGTGGGCGCATCCAGACAAAGACGGCAGGCCAGAACGACGTCACGGACGCTAACGAAATCACGTTTTTGCCAACCGTCCTCGAAAATTACCGGAGCGTTGCCATTAAGGTAACGTGAAGCAAAAATCGCTAGCACGCCGGTATACGGGTTGGAGAGAGATTGGCGGGGGCCATAGACATTGAAGAAGCGCAAAGCAACGGTCGGAATATTAAAGGCGCGGCCGATCATCAGGCACATG
>DATACQ010000340.1:0-2143 GCA_036258955.1 Binatia bacterium | reverse complement strand
GGTTAACCCGCGAGATCAAGGCTGGACTGATTCTCGCAGGTTTTAATATCGAACAACAAACGGATAAGAAACTCGCCCTTAACGTCAACGTGCACGCATTCGATCCCGGGAGTGCTGCTGCCAGACTAATCGTCGGATTTGGCGCCGGGAGAGGTTCGTTGATCTACTCTGCAGAGTATCTTGATTCAATGGGACAGGTATTGGCTAAGATGGAGGGACAGGAGCGGTTTACCGGCGGCGAGATACACTTCAATCATGATTACGGACATTTCACAACACTGGGCCGTGAAGAAACAGTTCGCGCGGTTCTGGTGAAAGAGGCCGCCAAGCATATTCTCGAGCTAGCAATAAAACCAGAGTCTTAGAGCCTTTGCTGACTCTAAAATGATAGGTGTACGGCTTCACAAGGTGGTAAGTGGTACGGGTGACTCATGAAAGCTTGTCAAGGGCTCTCATAACTGTATCTCTTCATGGTAGGGTGGGGATTAGTGTAAATGCACTCGCGGTCAGTCTTGCTTTAAGTATTTAGCCACAGGCTCCTGAAAGCCATTTCTAATCTTCCGGTTGCTTCCGGTACGTTGGGGTAATCAAACCCATCATTCTTTGTTTAATAGCGCTTTCATTTGAAGTGCTCTCGGAGCAATTCGCAACAGCGCAGTTCTCAACCCCACCCGCGCTTGACTACTCGCGGGTTCGCCGATATAAGTCCGGCAGCAAAAAGCTGCTTAAATTTCCTACGCGCAGGGAACGCCAGCATGAGCGCCAGCGAGCGGATTGCCGCCTTCCATCCCGAGATGACTGCGTGGCGGCGCGACATCCACGCCCACCCCGAACTCGGCTTCCAAGAGACACGGACTGCCAGCATCGTAGCTGCCAAGCTTGAGTCTTTCTGTATCCAAGTACATGGCGGCATCGGCAAGACGGGTATCGTTGGCGTGTTGCGTGCCGGCTCTGGCAAACGCACAATCGGCCTTCGCGCCGACATGGACGCGTTGCCGATTCAGGAAGCTAATACGTTCGAGCACCGCTCCCGCTATGGTGGCAAGATGCACGCCTGCGGCCACGACGGTCACACGACCATGCTGCTCGGGGCGGCGAAGTATCTCGCCGAAACGCGCAACTTCGATGGCACGGTCCACTTCATCTTCCAGCCGGCGGAGGAGGGCATCGGGGGGGCTCGGGCGATGATCGAGGACGGCCTGTTCGAACGCTTCCCGTGCGAGACGATCTTCGGCATGCACAACCGGCCGAGCCTGCCGGTGGGCCAGTTTGCGGTGCGCTCGGGCGCCATGATGGCGGGCGGCGCATTCTTCGATATCCGCATCACCGGCAAAGGTGCGCACGGCGCGCGGCCCGAGACCGGCGTCGATCCGGTTATCGTCGCTGCACACGTCGCTACTGCGCTGCAGACGATCGTGGCGCGCAACCTAGCGCCGGCCGAGACGGCGGTGCTTTCGATCACTAAAATCGTCGCCGGCGATGCATACAACGTCATCCCGCAGACAGCGCACCTGGGCGGCACCGCGCGCGCATTCTCGCAGGCGGTGATGGCGCAACTTGAAGCCTCGATGAGACGCGTCGCCAAAGGCGTGGCCGAGGGTCTCGGCGCAACCGCCGAGGTTGATTTTCGCTTGCTGTTTGCGCCGACCGTTAACGATGCAGAGCAGGCGGAATTCGCTGCCTCGATTTGCAGCGAACTCGTAGGCGCGCACAACGTTGACCGCGACCCGCCGCCGATCATGGCTTCAGAGGACTTCTCGTTTATGCTGGAGAAGGTGCCCGGCTGCTACCTCAACATCGGCAATGGCGGCGTCGAGGGCGGCTGCGAGGTGCACAACCCCGGCTACGACTTCAACGACGAAGCGCTGCCGCTTGGCGCCGCGTTCTTCGCCCGAGCGGTGGAGACGAAGCTGAAGAAGGCCTAGCAGGCTGTAGTGCGTCACCCCATCGCAGGCCGCTCGAGGCCGATAGATTGGGGTTGCGGCTGGCGTAACCGCCTAACGCCGCTGTTCAGCGGTAAAGATCGATCGTGTGGTATTGCACTTTTTCTAATTGCAGCGCGAGCCCTTCGATTTGCTCCTGCCAATAGTGCTCGGTACCGAAATCAGGAAACGCCGCTTTGAAAGCGTTGTCTCCCCAGCGG
>DATACQ010000339.1:0-4556 GCA_036258955.1 Binatia bacterium | reverse complement strand
CCGGCTCGCCGCGCCCAAGCGCGTTGGCGGCCATGGTCAAACTCTCGAGAGGGGTGGAAATACGCTCCTCGATAACAATGGCCAGCAAAAGTCCCCCAAAAAGAAACAGCGCGCCGGCTCCGGCGACAGCAAACAGTGACTGCCGCAAGGTTGCCTGAACGGGTTCCGAGGGCACGATTAGCGCCACAGACCACCCGGATGACGGGGACTTTTCAAAGCTCGCGTACGAGGGGACGCCCTCCCAGCTGAGCCCTTCAATCCAGCTCTGTTGTCCTTCTTTGGGGAGATTGCCCTTGAGCAGAGTCCCAGAGGAGCGGCCGACCAACTCCGGTCTGGAGGCCGCCACGATCGTATCGTTGCGGTCAAAGATAACTCCCACGGATCCTTCCGGTAATTTCTGCCGCGCCAAAACCTTACGAAAAAGGGAGGGCTCGATGCCAGCTGTCAGAACGTACTTGATCGCGCCAGCGCGCAAGACCGGCAGCCTCGCGCCCACCATCGGGCCAATCCCGGGTTCCAGGTGAAAGTCCACGGGAGCCGGCTTCTGCGTGCGCAGCACTTCCTCCAAGCCGCTCTCGGCGTGCTGCTGGCTGCCCTGATATTGCTCGGAAGGGCCCAGCAGATTGATTAGCTCATTACCGCGGGGATCCTGGAGTTTGATAGTTTTCCAGTCAGACCGCGTCGGCAGAGCTCTCTCGAGCACCCTGCGAAAACCTTCGAGGTTTCCGGTATCCAAAGTAGCCGAGCTCGCCAGGACCACTAACGTGCTCAACATGGATTCAAACTCCAGCTCCAAAGCCGAGACCAGAGCTTGATTAGTTTCTCTCAAGCCGGCCTTAACCGACTCACGTTCCTGCCGCGCAAAAATGTTCAGCATGACGCCGGAGAAAAGCAATACCGGAATAATCGCAACCAAGACGATCAGGATAAGGTGAGATCGAAGCGAACCTTTAAAGAAAGTGGTCGCGAAAAAGGAAGCAAGTTTCATTGTTCGCTCGAAGCACTTCTAGCGGTAAAATCGCAAATGAACGCTCATAAGAAGCCGTTCTTCTTCGACAGAGTGCTATCCCTCTTCGAAAGGGCAAATGGAGAGTTTCCGGGGAGCTGGTTCCAGAAGTTCTGCAGTGAGCGCAAAAACCACCCAAGGTCCTGAGATCAATTCATTCCGAACCCGCGTCCAATTTTCGTCAACACCGGAGCGACAATCCAAGACAATGGAACGCCGGATTCCATATCGCGCTTCTAACAGGGGCCAGATGCTGAAGTCATATAGCCTCTCCCCGAATGACGCTTGAATCAGGAAAAGACGTTACTACAAAACCTAAAGTAAACTATAAAAAATCGCAATCATTTCGCAATACGAGGCGCAAAGCGGAGGGCGCAGAGGAAAAAACGGTAGTTTGAGCCTTAGGTTAGGCTCAGGACGAAACTCCACCTTGTGGCATCTGTTCTTCCTCGGAGTGTTTCATGAGCTTACGCTCGCCTCCAGAACATGAACTGCAGATCTCCCTCATGTCGGCATGGAGTGCCGGCATCCAGGTTCGCAGGATGCGTCCGGAGACAGCCATGTCAGCCTGGATTCCACTCCATGCTGGAATGACGATGCACGGTGTGCGCTCGAGGACCGAGTCCTTCGAGTGGCTTAATTTCGAAATCTCGTGAATATCGCGCTAGCTGTCTTGCATCGCGCGTTGTGTCCAGCGCTCGATCTCATCCTGCGTCATTCCACCGGGATCTTTCAAGCGCGCGTCCTCAAGCCCGCGGTTGGTTATGTCGTAGAGGTACTGCGTACGGGAGAGCAAGGTGCCCCGGCAGGTTGGATCCGCGGAGTTGGCGTTTCGTTCTGCCCGCCACCGCCCCCACAGCTCTTGCAGCAGCCATTCCGGGATAACATGAGATTTTGCCGGATAAATGAAGCTGAACGAAACCAAATGATTGAGTAGAACCTGCCAGTGAGGACCGAAGCGCCGAAGCAGGCGTTGCCAATCCATGGTCTCGGCTCTCGCGAAAAGCAGATGAGCGACATCGGCGCCATCAAACCGTTCGCGCTCCATGATAAATGCCTTCGACCAAATCGCCTCTTCAGGCGCGCAAAACTTAACAGGAACGCCGAGGACCTCTCCACTAACCGCGTGAGCAAACCATTCATCATCAACCTTGCAGACCCCATTTCCCGAGCTGAAGATCACGTCAATGGAATGGGTCCCTTGAAACACTTTCCCGAGCCAATGAGAGAAGGTCATCTCCGTGCGATAGCCCGCCGCATCCAAGGTCTTGAAGATTGCTTCGAGATCTTCCCTGCGCACATGAAGATCAAAGTCTTTCGTGGGGCGCACGATCCCGGTGAGATGTTCCAACATGCAAGCGCCGCCCACGAGGAACGGAAGGTTGTTCGTGTTGAGAGTGTGCAAAACGCTGCAATAAAACTCGTTAGTCTTATTTTGTTCCGTCAGACATTCCATCGGTAGACACTCCGGAAGTTTCCAGTTCCAGGATTCTAAAGGGCGGGCGATCAGGAAAAGAACGCTGTAGGAGCTTCATCGCGACATTATAAACCGGCACTCCGTTCTGCGTGCGCCCCTCCGGAGTGCCGCGATGGGCGTGGCCGTGAAACACGGCTGTCACCGCATACCTATTCAACGGCTCTTCAAGGCGGCTCGAACCAAGAAACGGAAAAATCTGCAAAGGCTCACCGACTACCGTCGCCTGGATGGGTGAGTAATGAAGCAAGGCGACCCGTTTCGGTGTTCTAAGTTTCGCCAGCGCGGATTCAAGCTTGAGGGTTTCTGCCACCGACTCATTGACGAAATGTTTAATGCACGGCTCTCCCCAAGGTTGCAGAGCGCTTTCGCCGAATCCGCCGGCAAAGCCCTTCACACCGGCGAATCCAATACCTTTCACCTCGTAAGCGTCGCCGTCCAAAAAGACAACGCCGGCGTCGCCAAGCACCCGCTCCACTTCTGCGGTTTGGCCGGACTCGAATTCGTGATTGCCGTGAACTGCCAGCATCGGCATTTTCACACTGGCCAATTCCCGCGCCAAGACTTTTGCTTCCTCGAGTTGCCCGTAATCAACGAGGTCGCCGCAAAGTACGAGAATATCGGCGTTCTGGGCGACTTTCGAAAAAAGGGGCTGCAGCATTCCGTGGGAGTTTTTCGTGCAGTGAAGATCCGCTACCGCCGCAACCCTGACGATCTTTTTCTGATGTGGGGCAATAACCTCGCCGTTACCACTCTCTGGCGTGTCAGTTCCTGTCATCTGTCACCGTCCAATCGCGACCCGCTGGACCGCTTCCGCAACGACACTGTCATCCGGCGAACTTGGCGGTCGCACAACCGCAGGGCTTCGTTTAGACAATTTTGCAATCTGCAATCACCCGGGCCTCACTTTACGCATTGAAACGAACGGATAACGCGCCTTCGCCGAGGCTGTGCGATTCCGTGTGCTCGGCTTGCGGCCATCCTGCGGTTCGCGGGCAAGCGCGATCCGGGCCGCGAACTGCGCCCGCCGTAACACGCTCGAGCAGGCCGTGAGGAAAAGCAACTATCTTGCTGCAGCCGACGCGCCATTGGTCCTCGTTTTAGGAGCAAACCAAATGCCAGCAGCCGAAAGGTGCAGGACGTATGGCGCTAATCGCCAAAGGGGAGCCGTTTAAGATCTGGAGGCCGCCGCTTAGCGCTCAGTCAATACGCTAGGCCCGACCTCTTGGTTTCACGCTAGGCGCTTTGCCGCCGTATACGCCGCTGCAGCCAAAACGTTGCCATCGTGAGGCCGGTGATGACAAGTACAAGCAGCGTCAGATTTGCAGCATCCGGGGACCGGATCGCCCGCTCCAGCTGATTTTGGAATATTACGATGGACGCGACGCCCGGTAGCTGGCCGATGAGGGTTCCCATAGTAAAGTCACGTACACTCAGGCCGCATGCACCTGAAAGCAGGTTGACCAGAGTAAAAGGCGCCACCGGCAGAATGTGAACCATGATCGAGGTGGCGAGTCCGTGGCTTTTGATCTGCTGCCGGACTTTTTCGAACTTGGGACCGGCGAGGTTCGCGACCGCCGCTTCTCCGAGCAGACGGCCTCCGGCATAGGTGACTAAACCGGCGAGCAGCGCGCCAACGACCGAATAGATCGAGCCAAAAAGCGGCCCGAACGCAAAGATCGTAGCCAAACCCAACAACGTAATCGGGAAGAAAACTTGCCCGGCAATCACGAAGGCGGCGAGGATCCAAAGCGGTGCGGTTGGACTTTGTCTGAACTCAGATGCCCAGTTCGTCAACCTTTGCAGGTTGAACCAATCGGCCATTGGCGTCCAGCGCCAAAGCGCGGTCAAACTAATGGTCGCAAGCATTAACAGAACGAGAATGAGAACCCGTTTTTTGGTCATGCAAACTGTCAAGCCCTAAACATTTAGCATTCCGCTCGCTAGCGTAATCGTACTCGCTCGCTGCCAGCGGATTGTGTGCAGATCCACACAAGTTCCGGTTTTTGTCCGAGAACCCTTAGCCGATTGCTGAAGCTGATGCTGAAGGCAAAAAAGCTAGTACTGGCACTGACG
>DATACQ010000338.1:0-3134 GCA_036258955.1 Binatia bacterium | reverse complement strand
GAGCGACCCTCCCACAGAGTACCATCGATGCGGAAATGAGGCTTATCGCAGTCAATCGTCAGCGTGTCAGGAGTGTAGGTTTGGAGTTTCACCGCGTCGGCGCCAGCCTGTTTGGCCGCTTCGATGATCTTTACCGCTTCCTCGAAGCTTTGCCTGTGATTGCCCGACATCTCGGCAATGATGTAGCAAGGATAGCCCGGTCCGATGCACCGCCTGCTGATTTCGATGATCGGCCTCAAGATTCTGCCTCATCGCCGTAGGTTAGCTGCAAACTCACATACACCTTGCGCCCTGCAGCGCGAAAATAGGCTCCTCGATACCCCAGAAAGGTACGCGCACGCAGGAGATTGATCAGATCTGCGGCCTTACAAACGCTATCCAGATCGATTTCGTCGATGCCCTCGAGCTCGCAGGCGCGATGGCGAGTGCCAGCCGCCGGGTCTTGCGGCAAACGCGTTGCCTTGCCGGCGGCGACTGCGGGCCACGTCTCGCAGAAGAGTTCCAGCGACGCAACTTCCAACTTCCGGTAAAGTGTTGCTCCGGTGTCGGTTGGCTCTACGGAAACTTGTCGCTGCGCAATGATATCCCCGGTATCGACGCCGGCATCCATGTAGTGCAGCGTGGCACCTGCCGGTGTTCCCTCGATGATGCTCCACACATTGGGGTGAGCGCCCCGATTGTAGGGGAGCAATGAAGGATGCAAGTTGATGCATCCTAATGGCGGTAACGCAAGAAAATCCGGCTGCAGGATATAGCCGAACAACACGGAAACGGCGATGTCACAGTTGAGTGCACGAATCGAATCCAAGAGAGCCGGCTCGCGCAGACGGGAGCCGTCGAACGTCGGTAGCGTGCCGGCTAATCCAACGAGCTCATCGCCATTACGCCGCCGCTCGGGCGGATGAAGCACGACTCCGGCTATCTCTTCGCGACGCTCTTTAAGCCAGCGCAATACCCCGCAGGCGAGCCAATTATTGCCGAGAAACAGGATACGCATCGCTACGCCGCTCGTATGCAGCTATGCTGTAACAAGAGAGCCGCCACCCGATCCGCGCCCTTGCCGTCCACCAGAGCTCTGCCGCGTTCGCTCATGCGCAACCGGCGGAAAGTCGAATAAAGCAGTCCATCGATACTAGATGCTATGCGATCGATAGTGACCTCCTGGTGGGAGCCCAAGTTAAACACCACTCCGGCCGCGCTCAATTCCTCGGCAATCACTCGTTGATTTTCTGCGATCACCACGGCGAGGGCGGGTAGACCCACACATGCGAGCTCCCAACAGGTACTCCCACCGGCGGTGACCGCGATGTCGGCCCACGCCATCAATGGCGCCATCTCGGTGACATGCGAGAGGAGCTCGAGGCGTCCAGGAAAAACGGCCGCGGCAGCACTGAGTTCACTGAGGTGCGGGTTGACCGGGCCGGCAACGACCCGGATTTGCAAACGCGCCATTTCAAGTTGGCGCAAAGCCTGAACGACTTTAAGGGTCACATTCTCGGGATCACTGCCGCCCAAAGTCACCAGTAGTTTGCGCGCTGTTTCCGGGACCGTATGTAAGCGGCTACGCCAGACGCTGAATTCGCGTCGTAATAACGCAAACTGCGGGCCGAGAAGCAGCGTAGCATCGGAATTCACGTTATATTCGAGTCGCTCCGCGCCGAGATTTTGGTTGAGCAGGACGTTGGTTTCGTAGCGCGGCAACCATCCCGCATCGTCAATGATCATGAGGCGGCAGCCGGCCGAGCGCAGCTCCCGTTGATACTCGAGATGGAAGTCGTACCCGTCGAGCACGACAAAGGATGGGTTGACCTCCGTAATCGATGAGAGCGTTGTTTGCAGATCGGCATCATCGGGCAATGGGAGAATCTCCGCCCCGGCGCGCTGTATGCGTGCGCGCAAAGTCTCGTTAACGCAACGAGTTAGAAAAAATGCTGCTCCGCCGCGCGCGCACCACGCCTCCGCCAGCGCCGTGCAGCGCATGAGGTGGCCGCTCCCGCGTGTCGCGTCTCCGTCAGCGCGCACCAGCAGCGCTGGCTGCTCGCGTTTCGATCCCATAGCTCGTTAAGACTTTGTACATAGCTTCGATGACGTCGGAAACATCAGCGTCCGTCATGCTGGGGAAAATGGGCAATGAGAGAATCTCCTCGTAAGCGTTCTCGGCTCTCGGGCAAAGCCCAGGGCCGGTGCCGAAACGCTCGCGATAATAAGAATGGAGATGCACCGGCAAGTAGTGCACATTAGCGCCGATGCCTTCAGCTCTCAGAGCACTGAAGATCTGCCCGCGCCTCGCTTTGAGACGATCTCCATCGAGGCGAATAACGTAAAGATGATAGGCATGTCGCCGCTCCGCACGCACCGCGAGTGGAGTAACTCCGTCCAGTGACGCGAAAGCCTCATCATAGCATCGCGCAATCGCACGCCGGCGCTCGATCCAACCGTGCAGGCGGGGAAGTTGACTTAAACCCAGAGCACATTGAATGTCGCTGAGGCGGTAGTTGTTGCCAAGCGCGGCCATATCATAAACCCACGAGCCCTGCTGCTCGCGCTCCAAGTGGTTCGAAGTTACCCCGTGATTGCGAAAACAGCGCATCCGGTACGCCGTTTCAAAACTCTCGGTCGTGATCATGCCTCCCTCTCCCGTCGTCATGGCTTTCACCGGGTGGAGACTAAAAACGTTGAGATCCGCCAGGCTCCCAACCGAACGACCCTTATAAGCGGCGCCAAGAGAATGACAGGCATCAGCTACAAGGCCCAGTCCGTGGATCTGCGCCACTGACCTCAGCACATCGTAATCACAAGGCTGGCCGGCGTAGTCCACCGCGACGATCGCGCGCGTGCGCGGCGTGATCTTGGCGGCGAGGTCGGCCGCATCGATCAACAACGTGTCCGGCTCGATATCTACAAACACGGGCGTCGCGCCTTGATACAAGACACAATTCGCGCTAGCCGCAAAGGTCAAGGACGGCACAAGCACTTCGTCTCCAGGGCCTATATTGAGAGCGTGCACGGCGGCATGCAATCCGGCGGTACCGCTGTTGACGGCAACTGCTTCGGCTGCCTCGGTGAAACGCGCGAAGCTTTGTTCGAATTGCCGCACCCTTGGACCGGTCGTCAGCCAGCCAGAGAGCAGCGCG
>DATACQ010000337.1:0-2174 GCA_036258955.1 Binatia bacterium | reverse complement strand
ACTCACTATTGCAACACTCTATCGCCTGCGCTCAGGCCTTAATGTTTGCCGAACGGCAGGCGGCTCAAAAAGCTCAGAAGCGAGGCGCGCGAAGATCGATGAGCGGAGGCGTACTCTTGTACGTTGACGCGAAATCGGTCGAGCGCAACGAAGCATATGAGGCCTTTTCAGCAGCGTGCCTACCGGAGGTTCTATGAGGCTGAAGAACAAAGTTGCCGTCATTACCGGTGCGGCCCACGGCATCGGCAAAGCCTACGCGCGCCGCTTCGCTGAAGAAGGAGCGCATGTCGTCATCGCGGATCTCGATGGCCAGGTTGGTGAGGCCACCGCTAAAGCGTTGATCGATAGTGGCCTGTCGGCATGGGCACGAACCACGGACGTGACGCAATTTAGCAGCGTCGAAGGTTTGATGCGAGAATGCGTGAAAAAATTTGCCCGGATCGACATCCTGCTCAACAATGCGGCGATCTATGTAACGCAAAAACTTTGGAAGGGCACAGTGGAAGACTTAGCCATCGAAGAATGGGACCGCGTTATTGAGGTCAACTTGAAAGGCGTCTTTCTTTGCAGCAAGGCGGTCATTCCGATCATGAAACGGCAGAAAAGCGGAAAAATCATCAATATAGCTTCGGGAACGTTCTTCAGCGGCTCAGGCAACATGCCGCATTACACAACCGCAAAAGGCGGCGTGGTCGCCCTCACGCGGGTGATGGCGCGTCAATTAGGCGAATGGGGAATCAACGTAAACTGCATGACGCCGGGCTCGACAATGAGCGAAGAGGACGTCACCGGGGAGGTACTCGCGCGGCGGGAAGGCAGTATCGCCAAACGCGCCTTTAAACGGGTTGAGAGGCCGGCTGATATCGTCGGCACCGCGCTTTTTCTCGCGAGCGCAGACAGCGATTTCATTACCGGCCAGCTTCTTGTGGTAGAAGGCGGCGGTATCATGCACTAACAGGCTGCCGAATAAGGCCCTATGCTTCGTCAGATTGTGAAAACTCCGTTGATGGTTCGACTTAGCTCACCACGAACGGACAGCGTATCAGCAAGTTCAGGTACTTACGTTGGCCCCGAGCTTTTTGTCGAAGGGCTCCGGAGGGTTTTCACACACAGTCTGTCGTTGCGTTCAATCGTCTCAAGGACTGGAGTATTAGAGTAACAAATGGTGGGAGTGGTAGGTTAAAGACCAGTACTCCGATACTCCATCACTCCAACACCCACGTGGCGAGCGTCACACCGCTTTGTACGGCAAGCGGTTCATTTTCTGAGTATTCTTTCCCTCGATGCGGATGAGCCCGGTAGTGGATTCGCGCCTCGGCGAATGCACATCGCCTTCATTGTAGACGTGCGCCATGCCTGGCTTAAGCGCGTAAACGCGCGCTCGGCGTACTTTGCCCGGCTGGCCGTTTTGTGGCTTCTCAAGCACTTCCCAATCGCTCATTTCGGTTTCACCGAGCGCCTGTCCGTAGATCGCCCATGAAGAACCGTGGTCATGAGGATTAGCCTCTTTGGCGCCATGGCTCATATGGGCACAGATACAAAAGCCCAACTCTGGATCTTCGTAAACGACCTCGCGCTCCGGCGTGCGCTCGGTGAGATAGTGACGGGTGAAGTTTTCATCCTTAAGGACGTCCTCCACCAGGAGACGGACCTTTTCACGTCCGGCCGGGCTGGGATCGGCTTTCAGAAGACGTTTGCATTCGGCCGCGACTGTTTCGATGGTGTAGCCCATGATCATGTTCCTTTCTACGATCGACCTAACGTTTACATATCAGGAACAGTCAAGCTGGGTCAAATTGGAAAGGGCCGAGAAAAGCGATCTACGGACTCGAGGCCCAAGGGGAAGAGCAAACTCGATCGCGAACGAGGGGGAAAGCTGCCGCTCTAGCCGGCGAGTGCCGGTCAACGCTACCGGCGCGCGGCCGGGTTCAGAGTTTTAGTCATACGGGTTCTCTTCTGGAACATCAGTACGCATTCATCGAAGATGGCCGCCCCCGGGCGATCATCGATGATGCGCTCGCCCTCGCGTGTCATGTATTCCACGCGAAACGGCGAGTCATTCGATTCGACCTCGGTGGGGGTGATCGAAATCAGCGCAGAGCCATACTTATCGAGATACTCGCCGATGGCGCGGAGCATTTGGGGTTGGTGGAAAAATTCCGGATTCGCCGGAT
>DATACQ010000336.1:0-4947 GCA_036258955.1 Binatia bacterium | reverse complement strand
CTGGTGCGCGCGGCCGACGTAGTGCTCAAGGAAAGAAAGAAATTGGTGCTGGCCGTGCGCGAGACGCCGCTCCATCTCGGCCATCTGGAAGCGATGGCCGCGCTGGCGCGCATGGGTGCGGTGATCTTTCCCCCGGTGCCGGCGTTTTATCATCGCCCGAAGACCCTCGATGATGTGATCAATCAAACCGTCACTCGCATTCTCGACCAATTTGATTTCGACGTGAGCCTTTTCCATCGCTGGGACGATCAAGGTATGACCCGCCACCCCGATGCGATCAAGCCCACTCCCATTGCCGCAGCCAAGGAACGCCGCGCCGTCAAGAAAACGCGGTGAAGATTCCGCAAGCAAAATGCCACGCCGCGGAGCTAGCCAAAAACTCACGACAACTCAGAAGCGCAAAAAGGAGCACCTTGAAATCTGTCTGGACACCCAGGCGGTGACGGGGCCGCTGGGGACGGGACTCGACCGCTATCGATTTGTCCACAACGCGCTTCCCGAACTCGACCTGGACGAAATCGGCCTGAGCGTCGGGTTTCTCGGCAAGCGGCTCAAAGCGCCGATTTTGATCTCTTCGATGACCGGTGGTTTCGAATTGGCGGGCAAAATCAATCGCAATCTGGCCGCAGCGGCGCAATACCTGGGGCTCGCTATGGGAGTGGGCTCGCAGCGCGTTGCGCTTGAAGAGCCTGCCGTTGCGGCTTCATTTCAGGTGCGCGATATCGCGCCGGATATCTTGCTTTTCGGCAATCTCGGAGCCGTTCAACTGAACTACGGTTACACTGTGGAGCACTGCCGGCGCGCCGTGGAGATGATCGGCGCCGATGGACTGATTCTCCATCTCAACGTGCTGCAGGAAGCTGCCCAACCCGAGGGTAACCGCAATTTCAAGGGTTTGACGTCAAGAATCGCCGAGGTCTGTCGCCAGGCGGAATTTCCCGTTATGGCCAAGGAGATTGGCAGCGGGATCTCGGCTGAAGTGGCGATGAGGCTGCGCGATGCCGGTGTGAGCGCGATCGACGTGGCGGGGCGCGGCGGCACGTCCTGGTACACCGTCGAGGCGCGGCGCGCGAGCGGCGGCAAACAAGCAAAATCGACCTTTTCGGCCTGGGGCATTCCCACCGACGATGCGCTGGTTCAAGTACGCCGGGCGGCGCCCGATATTGCCCTGGTTGCTTCGGGCGGTATTCGCAGTGGGCTCGACATCGCGAAATGCATTGCGCTGGGGGCGGACGTCGCAGCATTAGGTCAACCCCTTCTGGCGTCCGCTCTGGCGTCTGCCGATGAGGTGATAGAATTTCTCGCCGGAATAATTCATGAAATCAAAACTGCAATGCTCTGCGTCGGGGCGCGGGACATCGCCGCGCTGAGAAAGACGCCGCTGGTCCGGGAGTCCTGAACAATGCGAAGTTTCGCATTCTGTGTGCGCTGATTCGGAAGGCAAAGACAAAGATGGAGCCTTGCGTGTTATGGCCGAAGAACTGAAGCGGCACGTACTCGATTACCTGCAGGCGCATAACACGATGACTTTGGCAACGTGCGCCGGCAACGTTCCCTGGGCCGCCACAGTTTTTTACGCAAGCGAGGAGCTAAACCTTTATTTCTTCTCCGCGCCTGATTCACGGCACTGCGCAAATCTCGCGGCCAACGCCAAGGTAGCCGTGACAGTGCAGGAGGACTACCGCGACTGGCGTGAAATCAAAGGCGTGCAACTTGAGGGCAACGTGGCGCTCGTGGATTCGGTGCTCGAGAAGGCCAAGGCATTGGCGGTGTATGCGCGCAAGTATCCCGACGCGATAAAGCTCTTCAGTGATCCATCCAGCGGTGTGCTCCATCGGGCGTTTCTGAAGGTCAAATTTTATCGTGTGACTCCGGAGCGGGTGTTTTTCATCGATAACGCTCAAGGCTTCGGCAAACGCCAGGAACTGGTTCTCTAAATGATTCGAATCAGCCGATAGGATCTTTACCGACTCGAGAGGATGTCCTCATGTCAAAAATTCTCGGCAACGAACTCACCGAGCCATTGCTCACGCGTTTGAGCGGCGCGGCTATAGCTTCCCAGGAAGGCAAAATCATTCCAATATTCACCGTAGATGAAAAGGGATGGCCGAATCCGGCGCTGCTCTCGTATTATGAAATCGTCGCCAAGACTGCCTCAATCCTCGAGATGGCGATCTGGAAAGAGAGTTCCACGGCAAATAATCTGCGAAGGGTCGAAAAAATCAGCCTGATGATCTCCGACGAGGGAATCAACTTCTACATCAAAGGCCTCGCCAAAGAAGTGGAGAAGGAGATGAGAGGAGCGCCGCAGGTTTCCCGATTTCAAATTTCGGTCGAACAGTTGCTGGAGGATCAGGAGCCCAACGCGCACATCACCAGCGGCATGACCTATACGCGCGGCAAGGAGCGCGATGCCACCGACTTCTCGGCAAAGGTGCTGCGCATCCTGCGCGGTGTAACGTAATGCGGAAGCGAATTTGGATAGCGCCGGTGATGCTTCTTGCCGTCGCCGGTTCGGGGTACGGGTATTGGCGTTGGAACAACGCGCCCGACGAGCCCCCCTATGTCACGATGCCGGTGCAGCGGGGCAGCATCACCCAAATCGTATCATCCACCGGCACGCTCCAGGCTGTCGTTACGGTACAGGTTGGCAGCCAGGTCTCGGGCACGATTGAAAAACTTTTCGCGAATTTCAACTCGAAAGTGAAATCCGGCGATGTGGTCGCCGAACTGAACCAGGATAAATTTAAGGCCGCCGTCGATCAGGCGAAGGCAAATCATCTCGCGGCACAGTCGAACCTGGCGAAAGCCAGAGTGAGCGTCGATGATACGCGGCGCACGCTAGAAAGAGCGCGGGAGCTGAAAAAACGCGACTTGCTGGCCCAAAGCGAGTTGGATTCGGCGCAAACCGCGCACGACGCGGCGTTGGCTCAACTCGAAGTCAACAAGGCGCAGGTCGCTCAGGCTTATGCTGCGTTGAACCAAGCGGCTGTCGATCTCAACAATACGGTGATACGTTCGCCCGTCGATGGCATCGTCATCTCGCGCAATGTCGATGTCGGTCAAACGGTGGCGGCGTCCTTGTCGGCGCCGACGCTTTTCACGATCGCGAATGATCTCGCTAAGATGGAAGTTCACACGAATGTCGATGAGGCAGACGTCGGCAACGTTTGGGAGGGGCAAGACGTGAGCTTCACCGTAGATGCTTTTCCGTCGCGGCGCTTCAGAGGCAAGGTTTATCAGGTGCGCAATGCTCCCGTCAACGTGCAAGGCGTCATTACCTATAACGCTGTAGCGCGCATTGATAACAAAGACCTGATCCTGAAACCGGGCATGACGGCGAATGTGCGCTTTCTGGTCAGCCAGAAAGACGACGTTTTGGTGATTCCCAACATGGCGATGCGTTTCAGGCCGCCTGACCAGAAGGACGAGGCCGAAGAGCTGCTGCGCCAGGAGCGAGCGAGAGTGGCGGCGCCGGTCGGGATGCGCCGAACCAGCCGGGCGGGTGGCGTCGGGGGCGGCGGGGATAGCGTGCGCGGCAACCGACGTGCCACCATCTATCTTCTCAGGGACAACAAAGCTCAACCTGTGGAAGTTCAGGTCGGTATTACCGACGGAACCCGGTCGGAGGTGCTCGGCGATCCGGTAAACGAGAGCGATGCGGTCATCATCGGAATGTCGAGTGCAGCAGTGCCCGCGGCGCAGTCGGGGGTGGCCAATCCGTTCCAACCGCAGGCTGCCAGAGGGCTGGGCCGTTTTCGATGAGCGAAGTCATTCGGGTCGAGCACCTCCGTAAGACTTACCATATGGGCGACGTTGAAGTGCCCGCTCTCCGAGGCGTGAGTCTTACTCTAGAGCATGGGGAATTCGTCGCGATCATGGGCTCTTCCGGCTCCGGTAAATCGACCTTCATGAACATTATTGGTTGTCTCGATCGACCCACTAGCGGCCGGTATTTCCTCGAGCGCCAGGAAGTGGGCTCGCTAACGCGCGACGCATGGGCCCATATCCGCAACCAGCGCATCGGCTTCGTGTTTCAGGGCTTCAATCTTCTCTCGCGTACTTCAGCTCTGGAAAACGTTGAATTGCCGATGATGTACAACGGTGTGGAGGGCCGGCAGCGGCACGCTCGCGCCCTGGAAGTTCTAACGCTGGTCGGCCTGGAAACGCGCCTTCATCATATGCCCAACCAACTTTCGGGTGGCCAGCAACAGCGTGTCGCAATTGCAAGAGCGCTGGTTAATAAGCCGTCTTTGATTCTCGCGGACGAACCCACCGGCAACCTCGATTCAGTGACCAGCCACGAAATTATGACGCTTTTCCAGCGGCTCAACTCTCTGCACAGAATTACGATCGTATTGGTCACCCATGAACATGACATCGCGGACTATGCTCAACGCCAGGTCGTATTTAGGGACGGCTTGATTACGACTGACGAAAGGCGTGGGCCCTCGACATTCGCATCGCCGGTATTTTCAGTTTCTGAGTTAACCCGAAGTCGGCGATCCAAAATCCAGGGCTGATGATGTGGTCAATGACATTGCGGATCGCCTTGCGCGCTTTGGCGCGCAATAAGCTCAGGGCGTTTCTAACCATGCTCGGCATTATCATCGGAGTTGGCGCCGTCATAGCGATGGTGGCGATCGGCGAAGGCGCGAAGGCGACCATTCAAGCACAGATCGCGAGTCTCGGGACCAACGTTCTCATCGTGCTTCCCGGCTCGTTGAACCAGGGCGGCGTGCGCGCTGGTTTTGGTAGCGTCAACACTTTGGTTGATGGCGATGCCAAAGCGATGGCGCGTGAAATTAGAGCCGTAGCCTATGCTTCGCCGGTGCTGCGCCGTCAGGACCAAATTATCGCAGGGAACCTCAATTGGGGAACTCTTGCCCAAGGGGTTGCGCCTGAGTATCAACAGATCCGCGAGTGGCAGGTGGCCGACGGGCGTTT